>NZ_JBMFLY010000009.1:0-25007 GCF_049970955.1 Thermogladius sp.
GCACATAAAACCCGACATCATACTACTAGGGCCCGACCAGTGGATAACACCAGAAGGGCTTAGCGACAAACTAGAGAGGAGGGGAATACGCGGGGTGAGAGTAATGAGGTTGCCCGATCGGATAGGGGACGACCTCTACAGCACGAGCGGCATTATAAGGAGGGTCTGTAGCCAGATAGGTGGTGTTAAAAACAAGAGCTGTGAAGAGGGTGGGCCGGCACAGACATAGCTCTTTGACAGGGCGGCCTCGGTGGTGTGCTCTAGTCGGCCGTTAAGGCATCCGAGGTAAGATGTGGTTGTTCGCAGGCTTGAATTTTCCGAGAGGGCACTACCCAGCAAGAAGTGGAGTGGCAGGCTTATAAGATGGCTGTGTATCCCTCATTAACGTGACAAGCTTACATGCGGGTCGCCAAGATGTGCCCATATACGCTAGCAGGGGAGACGTTAGACTCCTGATTATATACCTACTGATAATCTCCGTTTCGATATCTTCGGCGAGTATTCTCGTCATACTTTCTGGTCTTAGCGCAAGCTCGGCGGCTTTCTGGCGACTTTTTATCGCCACGGTGTTTTTGTTGCTCTCGAGAAGGAAGTTTGTTAGACCCAGCGGTTTTAGAGCTCTCGCGGTCTCGGCGCTATCAGGTGTTTTCCTGGGGCTGCACTTCGCCTTGTGGATGGAGAGCCTGTTCCTCGTACCCGTCTTCGAGAGCACGCTGCTGGTCGACACTTATCCTCTTCTATTGCTCGTGATGGAGAGGCTAGCCCTTGGCGGCCAGGTCAGGGCTAGGGAGGTGGTCGGCCTCCTGTCAGGTGCTGTGTTCCTGTACCTCTTCTTGGGCGGCCCCGGCCTCAAACTGTCGGAGGGAGACGTCTACGCTATGATATCGAGTCTCTTCGTCGCCTCGTACTTCCTGCTCGGCAGGGTCGCGAGGTCCAGGTTCGGCCTCAGTACAGTAGAGTACGTGATACCCACATACGCCACGGCCTCTCTCACCGCGCTCCTCTACAGCCTGGTGAAGGGCTCTTTCCAGGTAATAGACACCCCTCACAGAATCCTGTTCGCCCTACTCCTGGCCCTGGTGCCGATGATCGGCGGTCACACGCTCATGAACTACCTGCTCGGGTTCTTCAAGTCGAACATTGTAACGAGCATAGTCTTCACGGAGCCGATCGGGGCCTCGATCCTTGCGTACTTAGTGTTGGGCCAGGTGTTAGAGCCGTACAAGGTCTTACTGGGGCTGGGCGTGATCGCGAGCGTTGTGTTGGTGTGGGTGTGACGTCCTACTACTCCAGCTCCTCGACTCTCAGCCCGAGTAGCTCCCCGGCTAGCGACAGCTCGTTGGACCAGTCTCCTAGTACTAGCGCGTAGTGGTTACCAATGCTCTCCCTGACGATCCTCTCAGCCCCCTTCATCTCCACCAGCACTTGCGTCCTACACATATCGCCCCGCCAAGACCACTGCTTGACCCTCCCAACGCCCACCCTGAGGGTCTCGAGGTCGGGGGTGAGCCTGTACACGGTCACGCCGGCCCCGACTGGGTAGTCGACGCTGACTCCCACGCCGAGGCCCGACTCGAAGTGCGTCATCAGCCTGAACGAGGAGACCAGGGGCGCTGTACAGTGAGCTATTAGCACCTCGTCTCTCCTAACTACCGCCGGGTTCCCCATGAAGACAGGCTGCCTGGTCACGAGCTCGCCGAGCGCCATGGACAGGAGTAGCGGGACATCCCCCTCGCAGGCCGCGGGGAATAGCCGGGTGTTGAACAGCGCCATGGGTAGACAGGCCGTGACCCTCCTAAGCGTGATCAGGTCGAAGCACTTTACGGTCAACCCGCATAGACCGTGCCTCTTGGCGAGACTCTCGAGGGCGCTGTAGAGGCGGAGGGCCTTCTCGACCTCGACGCTGTCCACGAGCACTTCTCTCGCCTCTCTCAACACCGACTCTCGAAGCGGGGGCGGCGACGCGTCGAACTCCTTCAAAAGCTCCTCCATGGGTATGTGGACTACCTCGGAGCCCAGCTTTTTCTTGACCACCTCGGGGTCGACGCGGCTGTAGACGAGCCAGGGGCTGGCACCACCGATGACGCCGAGCCTGCACCCCCTCAGGGTGTTTACGCCCTCGACGACCCTCACAACCCTCTCGACGAGCCCGGCGGCGTCCTCGGGGCCCCTGTACTCGCCGAGCCTGACCCTCCTTCCACGCATCCTGAGGAGGGCCGCAGCTTCGAGCGTGGCCGGGAGGCTGTTGTAGGCGTAGTGGTAGAGTACGTACGTTAGCTGGCACCTCTCGCCGAGGGCCACGATGAGCTCTTCAGTGCCGCCCGTGGCCACCACAACAACGCCTACGTCGCAGTCGGTCAGCCTGCTAACATGCTCGGTCTCCGTGACCAGCCCGGCAAACAGGCCCCCGAGCCCCCTCGACGCGAGTCCCTGCTCCACGTCCCTCGAGAGGCGCGAGCCGAACTCCAGCCCCAGCTTAGAGGAGGCGACAACTACCTTGACCACGAGGTCGCTCCCCGAGCCTCAAAAGTCTCCTTCGAGCCCAAGAGATAAATACCTTCATCACGCCTAAGAGGCGCAGACAGACTAGATCCTCGGCTTCTCTCGATAACGGTGTCATCGCCACGTAGGGGAGCGGACCCCACGTAAGGCGTTTAACGTAATACCCTTTTACTCGATATTCGTTACCGGGCGACCTCCGTGAGCCTCTACGAGGTACTCGCGTCCCTAGTCTCAGGGCTTATAGTCGGCTTCTCCCAGGACCGGTAGGGGGAGGGGGTCATCCTCGCTGTTCCGCTACTACTCTACTTCGTTGGGCTCGAGAACTCCCCCGACGCGGCGCACGTGGCGATAGGCACGACAGCTCTTGCTGTGGGTGTTAACGCCTACGTCAACTCCTACATACATCTAAGGAAGAGAAACGTCTCGCCTTGTATAGGCCTCGTGTTCGCCGGGGTGGGTTTGTTCGGCTCTCTGACGGGCGCCTACCTGGGGAGGATCACGCCGGGGAGGAGCTTGTTGACGTACTTCGCTGTAGCGACGATCACGCTCGGTGTTTACATGGCCGCGAGGAAGGAAGCCCCGAGGGCTGGGACTATCCACGAGGTCGACAGGGTGGTCAAGGCGTTCGAGGAGTGCCGGGTGATAACGAAGGCTACGACCATTAAGGTAGGGTTTTTCGGCTTCCTCGTAGGGCTGCTCAGCGGGTACTTCGGGATCGGGGGAGGGTTCCTAATAGTCCCAAGCCTGATGTTCTCGGCCGGTCTCTGCATAACCAGGGCCATCGGTACGAGCCTGATAAGCGTCGGCACGTTCGGCGTAGCCAGCGGGGTCGAGTACGCGTTAACCGGCCACGTTATACCCAGCATAGCCTTCCTTTACGTTCTAGGTGGTGTGGTCGGGGGCTACCTCGGGACAAACCTCTCGGTCAAGGCCCCTAGAGACAAGCTGAGGGTTCTATACGGTCTCATCACCGTGTCTGTGGGGTTTTACATGCTTGCCAAGGTACAAGGCTTGATATGATAAAAAGGTTCTCGTCTTTTACTTAGGATAGCGCGGTGTTTACGGCTCTGCTTAACCGTATTCAACGGACCTGTTTAATAATGTGCACTGACCTCAAGTAGTCTACAGGCACGTCTGGCTTGTACCAGACTCCGCCGCTACTCCTGGCGAGTAGGGCCGCCCGCACCACGTTTAGACCTACGTTGTAGGCGTCTCTAACGGCCTGCTCGTCCTCGAGCGGGTCGACGCTGTGCGTGTAGGCTATCGCCCATGGGGGTATTAGTACTCCCATACTGTTCATAACGATCATCATGTAGGATAGCGCCATCATAACCCCGCTGTCAGCTCCCACGGCTATAAAGCCCGCCACCTTACCGTCTAGTAGGCTTCTACCCGCATGGAATATCATGTTCTCCAGGCTCGTTAGGCGATCGATAAAGTTCTTTAGTACCCCGCTCGGCGCGTACCAGTAGACCGGGGTCGCCAAGATGAACCCGTCCGAGTCGACGAGCTTCTTTGCCACATCGTTGAAGTCGTCGTTGAATGCTGGGCAGGGGAAGTAGCACTTCTTGACGTCCTCGCTCACGCAGCCCATGCAGGGGTTTATCCTGTAGGCGTACAGCCGGACCTCCTCGACACTCCCCCCTGCGTCTTCGACGCCCCTGGCAGCCACCCTGGCCAACTTGCTGGTTGCCCCGTTCTCGTGTGGGCTACCGTTCACAATAACGATCTTGACCACGAGGACCACCCCTTTATCTTGAGAGTCGAGAGAGCAGGTGACAGTGCTTGATTAAAGACGGAAGAGCTCCTTTATATCTTTTCGAGAACCCTCCCGATCAGGTCCATCACGGACTTGATCATGTACTCCAGTTTGCCCTCCTCTATGGGCTCGAATATTACCTCGACCACGGGGTCTGTCCTCGAGAACCTGAGGTAGACCCAGCCAACCCCCTCGTCGAATATCTTCAGTCCGTCTATCATCTCGATCTCCCTCATGTCCAAGGCCCTCGTTAACTCTCTGGCAAACAGGCCTCGCTTCTCGAACGGGAGGTAGATCTCCTTGACCACCCTGTGTATCAAGGGAAGCCTCGAGACGGCTTCGTTGATGTCGTACCTGCTCGCGAACACCAGGAGCTTCATAGCCGTGAATATAGCGTCCGGACCGTAATGGAACTCCGGGTAGATTATAGAGCCCCTCTCGTCCGCCGCCAGAGCGTAGGACGTGTTGATCTTCTCCGATAGGCCCATGAGCCCTGTCTCGGCCAGCTCTACTTTACCGCCGAGCCTTTCCACGAACTCGATTATGGCCCTCGGCGTCGTCTCCGGGAGGAGTATCCTGCTCCCAGGCCTCTCGGTCAGGACCACCTGCGCCATTAATGCCACGAGCTTGTCGCCGGCGACTAGGCCGTGCCTGTCGGTGACCAGCGTTAGTTTGTCCCCGTCGTTATCAAAGATGAACCCCAGTTTGAACCCTGTCCCCTTCACTATCGCTATGCTGGAGTCGACCAGCTCCGTGAAGGCCTGTCTCCTAATAGCCCTCGGCGTCCTCACATCTGTACAGTTCGAGTAGTACAGGGGGAGCTTCGTCTTGAAGAAGACGTCCGCTATAACCTTGGAGACCACACCTCCGCCGCAGTCCACTAGGACTTTCGAGAGCTTACTACCATCAACCTCCTCTAGGTCGAGTAGAGTGGACGCCTCCTCCGCGTACAGCTTTTCGAGCCCGTTCTCCTCGACGAAGAAGCCGGCGTCTATCTCGGCAGATCTCCTCAACTGCTCGCGGAAGAAGACGTCCTCGATCTTCCTCGCCAAGTTCTTAGGTAGGAACTTGCCCTCCCTGTCGAAGACCTTGACGCGGATCTTCGCGTACTCGCCTTGTAAGGTGTTCACGTAGACCCCGCCGCTCGTCCTCAGCCTCTTGACGCCGAACGTGATAAAGGGGAGGGGTGTGTAACCGGCGTACCTCACGCCGACCCCAACAGACATGAACCCAGCTATCATGCTCTGTAAGCCTACGTGGCTGGCCGGCGAGATGTCGCTGCCCGCTATCACGCTCTCGCCCTCCCTCATTATACTGCCGATAGCCGAGCCCAGCTTCACGAGGAACTCCGGCGTTATGTCGATATTCAGTATACCGGTCAAGCCCCAGGGCTCGAAGAGTACCCTACTCCACCTCACGCCCCACCTAACGTCGGAGGAGACCGTTGTGTACGGGTCGATGATCTTCATAGGCCAGATCTTGACCCTCGCTTTTATGCTTGCCCCCCTACCTACGCGTGTCTCGTCGCCTATAACAACCCCCTCCGATACGACGACGTGGTCTCCGAGGGTGACCTTCTCGCCGATCACCGCCCCCTCCACAACGCTCGCGCTACCGATGTAGGCGTTGTCGAAAACGATCGAGTTCTCCACTCTACTGCCCTCCTCTACCACAACGTTGCTACCTATAACAGTATAGGGGCCCAACGTGGAGGATATGATCTTGGAGTTGTTGCCGACCACCACAGGAGGTATGACCCTCTCGACGTCTACGTGCGCGTTCCTGCCGATGAAAACGCCCGGCCTGACTTCTCGCCCCTCTATCCCGCCCGGTAGTGCGAGCCTCCGGGACAAGAGGTCCACGTGAGTGGCCCTGTACTGCTCTATGTCCCCTATGTCGCTCCAGTAGTAGTCGTCAACTCTCATGGCGAAGACTCTGAAGTTACCTGCGAGGAGCCGGGGGATCACGTCGGAGGCGAAGTCTAGACTGCGCTTAGCCTCCAACTTCTTGAAAACGTGGGGTTCGATAACGTAGATACCCGTGTTTATGATGTCGCTGAAGACCTCGTTCGGCGAGGGCTTCTCCTTAAACCTCAGCACCCTCCCCCTCTCGTCTAGCGCCACGATACCGAACCTCGTGACGTCCGTCTCCCTCCTGACGGCCATGGTCAAGTCGGCCTCGTTATCGAAGTGGAACTCGACCAGCCTCTTCAAGTCGATGTTCGTGACGACGTCGCCGCTGATCACTAGAATCGTGTCGTCCCAGCCGATTAGATCAATGAGGTTCTTGACACCCCCTGCCGTCCCCAGCGGCTTCTCCTCTACAGCGTAGTGGAGCCTTACCCCTAGGTCTGCCCCGTCGTTGAGGTGGGACATTATTACGTTGGGTAGGTAGTGAAGGGTGATGCCTATTTCGCTGATGCCCGTGTTCTCCTTCAAGTGCTTGATCAGCCTCACAATGATCGGCGTGTTTGCCAGAGGGATCATCGGCTTAGGCCTTGTCACTGTCAGGGGTCTAAGGCGAGAGCCCTCTCCTCCAGCCATTATAACTGCTTTGACCAAACAGGTCACACCTCAGCAACGCCAACCGTCTTCACGGCAAAAAGCTCTGACACGGGTTCGCTCATCACGTGCGGGACCCAGATAGGATTAATTGCTCCATGGTATAAAAGCGTGACAACACAGTTAATAAGAGCCGTTTCCAATTCCAATACTAGGAGTTAGGTGTTTCGAACAGTGCTGAAGAGCATAGACTGGAGCGAAGTGAAGAGGAAGAGGGAGGAGTTCTGGAACAGCAGCCCGGCGTACAGGGCTATCTACGAGAGAATGGTCAAGCAGGGCTACCACTTCATAGGCACTATAGGAGTTGTTAAGAGGTGCCACTGGAGCAAAGAGGCCGTCCTGAGGAACAGGTTCTGCTACAAGTGCCTCTGGTACGGTATCGAGAGCCACAGGTGCATCCAGATGTCCCCTGTTGCCGCGTGGTGCTGGAACAGGTGCCTCCACTGCTGGAGGATACAGCCCGAGGACATAGGCCTCCACTGGGACGAGACGAGAGTCCCGGTGGTCGACGACCCGGAGGTCCTCGTAGAGGAGAGCATCAAGGTACACAGAGAGATAATGGCGGGCTTCAAGGGCAACCCCAAGGCAGACCAGAAGAGGGTGGAGGAGGCCATGGACCCGAAGCACGCCGCCATAAGTTTGACGGGGGAACCCCTCCTTTACCCACGGCTGGGCGAGCTCATTAAGGAGTACCACAAGCGGGGGATAACGACCTTCCTCGTCACCCACGGTACGAGACCCGACGTGCTCGCAAACCTAGAGGAGGAGCCGACCCAGCTCTATATAAGTATCGAGTCGTGGGACAAGAAGTCCTACGAGGAGTTCAACAGGCCGCTCGTCCCTAGAGCCTGGGAGCTATTCCAGGAGACGCTCGAGATAGTGAGGAGCTTCAGGTCTCCCACAGTGTTCAGGTTCACGATAGTCAAAGGGTTCAATGACCACGAGGAGGCTCTGAGGAGCTTCGCCAAGATGGTAGAAAAAGGCAACCCAACCTACATCGAGGTCAAGGCCTACATGTTCCTCGGAGGTAGTAGGGGCAGGCTGACTCTCGCGAACATGCCCGACCACGAGGACATAAGGAGGGTAGCCCAGAGGCTGAGCGAGCTGACCGGGTACAAGGTGCTCAGCGAGAGCATACCGAGTAGGATCGTGCTGTTAAGCCGGATCGACAAGCCTATTAGGCACGGGAAGGGCTGTCCCGACGGAGTAGAGCACCCCGAGAAGTGGTGCCCGGTACTAACTAGAGAGTACGAGGAGAGAGAGGACTAAAAATCACATACTGAGTAGGACGATAGCAGCGAACATCAGCGCCGTCGCAACGGCTTTCTTCACGGTCAAAGACTCTTTCAGTAGAATAACGGACATCACAACAACGAAAAGCAGGCTCGACTTGTCTACAACGACGACCGGAGTAGTAGGGCCTTTCTGGAGCGCCATAAAGTAGAGAAGCCACGAGAGCGCGCCGGCTACACCGCTCAACACGATGAACAAAACGTCTCTCGAGGTAAGGGTCCTCAGTAGTCCTGGGCCTTGGACCACTAGCATGAACCCTACAGTCAACAACATCATGACAACAGACCTCACCGCCGTCGCCGTCACAGAGTCCACACCGGACAGCCCGACTTTCGCTAAGATCGTCGCGAGCGCGGCCATGAAAGCGTCTAGGAGTGCGTAGACAAGCCAGTCCTCCACTTAAGACACCGTTAACAAAGCCCAGTATGCGTGTATCAACTATAAAAGGCTTGGGCGTTCAGAACAAGTCCTCGTCCTGGACGTAGTCCTTACCTGTCTTGAGCGCGATCCACGCCTTCTGAAGTTCGCTACCTAAGTAGATGGCGTGGTCTAGTAACTCTATTAGGCCCCTCCTAGCTATCTCCCTGCCAATAGACACCGGCTCTGTACCGCAGAAGACGTAGTCGGGCCCGCTCTCACCAGTCTTGTAGTGCTCTACGACAATGCAGCCGTGCTCTCTGTCCACCCAGACCTTGAAGAAGCCCCTGGGGTCGAGCCTCACGGGCTCTAGTAGCCCAACCCTCACAACGTTTACGGGAAGAGTCCCCCTGGCCTCCCGGCTCCTCTTGCTCTTCAGGTAGAGGAGGTTAACGCTGTAATCCTTTGGAGGCTTCCCCTCGTAGCGAGCCATGGAGGTGAGCCTAACGGCCTTCGCGAGCTCGCCTACGCAACCCCTCGTCTTGGTACTCCCCTCGGTTGTGAGCAGTAGCTCCACCCCCAGCTCCACGGCTATCGAGGCGAGGACCGCGTTGACCCCGTGGCAGTCAGCGTCGATGAACTCCGTGACGTTGCCCACCCCCATCATGAGAGGGGTATCTGGGAACCTCTCTCTGAAGTCTATGTACGATTTAATGCTCTCCAGCAACCCCATGAGGGGTGGGTGGAGTACGGGGTCCGCGATCACTTTAGCGAATCCCTCTCTCCTCAGCTCGCTCACCAGCCCCCCTAGACCTTCGATGGAGCTCTGCCCACTCGCTTTAGACGCGCCAGGCGTGACCACGATTGCCGTGTCGCGGGGTGCGAGCCGCCTCACCAGGTCTAGGACCTCCCCGTTTGACACGAAAACCAGGTCGACGCCCTCCTTAATCGCCGCCTCTACCTCGCTGGGGTAGTAGGCGTCCACTCCCACCGGAACGCCCAGCCTGCCGCGGAGCCTTCTGAGGATAGACCCGATTTTTACCGGCCTATCCTCTCCTGCTTCTCCTCCGACGACTACTACGTCGGCGCCGTTCTCGACGAATCTCTTGGCCGCGGTGACGACCTCCTCCTCGCTTAGCTCTACACCGTCGCTCACCTCGGCTACTACGAGTGGCCTTACGCGAGACACCGGTTTTGCGACAGGGCCAGACCCGATGGTGAAAACGCGCTTCTCCCACGAGCTCTCCTCAACTCTCTTAACCAACTCCTTCTCGCGCTGCGACCTGTAGCCTTCCAGTAGCGTGTCCGCGGGCTCTACGGGAGAGAACCTAACGCCTTCTCTGAGGGCCTTGATAAACAGTGGTATGTCCTGGAGGAATCGGGGCCCCTTAACGATGCTAACACCGAGCTCGCGGGCAACCTGAGAGAGGTCGCCTCGAGTGAAGCCGGGGACAACAACTAGGTCGAAGCCCCGGACGATGTCTCTCCGGGGCTCGAGCACCCGCCTTATAAAGGTTGCCGTCATGAAGGCTGCCACGTCTACATCGGCCACTAAGACGTCGTACTCGCCGGGACTCAGGCCGCTTTCTTCGAGCACCCTCCTCAGCATCTCGCTAGCTAGCCTGCCGGTCACAAAAAGCACCCTCAAGCGTAGACACCTCTCTCCCTGAGAACGTCGAGAACGCGGCCCGGGTTCTCGAGGACTTCTACTCCCGGTATTTCGGTTAACCTTTTTATGATGCCCACGTAGTAAGGGTGGGGCTTAACCCTTATCTCGACGTTCAACTTTATAGCGCCGTACGGGCACGCTCTAGCACACAGCTCGCAGAGCGTGCACTTCAACAAGTCTACTCTGACTTTGAACTCGCGGTCGCTGCTCAGAGCCCCTGTGGGGCAGACCGTACTCGCAACGCAGCTGCTACAGGACTCGCACGCGTCGCGGTCTATCAGTAGCGGTATCCTCGACGCTGTCTCGTTCAGGTCGGAGGGGACCACGAGGACGGGGGTACCCGTCTTTATCGCGTGACTTACGAGGTTAGACACCAGTGAGTCCGCTATACCGTGCACTATCTTGGCCACCGTGTTGATCGTAGCGGGGGAGACCACCACGAAGCTGTACACGCCCTTGTACAACCTACCGGTTCTCGGGTAGCTGTGCCCCTCGCTTCTCTCGTAAACCACCTCGTTCGGGTACTCGCCGCGCACAACCTCCTCTAGCATTCTAATCATACCGTACATCTTCAAGACCTCTTCGCCAGCCCTCGAGACGAACACGGTAACCGGGACGTTCCTACTCCTGAGTGCTCGTATGGCTTCCAGCGACTCGTTTATGAAGACACCGGACCCAGTTATGGCCCACGCTATGGCCTTCAACTCACACCTCCTCTATGTCCTCGATGTAGGCGAGGTTGAAGTCGAGCTCTTCAACGCGCCTGAGCCTGGCCCTCACCACGAACCTGCCGTACTTCACCTCTACTAGGACGTCGAGGTCGCTCGTCTTCAGGGTGCTGTAGTCGTAGGGGTCTTCGGGGTTGTGGGCGAACCTCCTCTTTATCGCGACTTTCGCCCTTGTCCTGTAAGGCTGCGACAAGATCGACCTCTCGATCAGCCTTTCCAACAGCTCTGCGTCCTCGTTGCTCTTCAAGGGTATGCCCGTGAACTGGTGGACCACCATGCCCAGCGCGAGGCCTGCCTCGAACACCGCGCGGTCTCTCTCGGTCACCTTGGCGCTGAAATATTTAGCTGCCCGGTCAGGCATAGAACCGACCACTGAGTTTAATTACCTAGGCTCAACGTATAATCACATGTATGGTGTAGCGTGTTGATAAAAGTGGTTTACCCGGAGGCGAGGTACTTCAAGGAGATTGTAGACGCTTTGAGCAAGATAGTCGATGAAGCGGCTTTCCAGTTCCAACAGGATAAGCTCAAGATCACGGCGATGGACGTAAGCAACATCGCACTAATAGACATAGAGCTACCCGCAGAAGCGTTCAGCGAGTACAATGTAGAGGCCCCACTCAATATTGGGGTCTCGTTGTCCAACCTGAACAAGCTGTTTAAGAAGGCAAAGAAGGGGGACAGACTCAACATCGAGGGTGACGAGGAGCACGTCGAGCTCACGCTGGTCTCTGCCACGAAGAGGCTCTACAGGTTCAGGAACCTCGACGTCAAGCCGCCCGAGATATCTCTCGCTAACCTGGAGTTTAAAGTGGACGCCAGACTTATAGCCGGCAGCCTCAAGGAGGCGGTCAAGGACGTGGAAAGCGTCTCGGAGAAGATAGAGTTCGAGGCGACCGAGGAGGCCCTAATAGTGAGGGGTAAGGGTACCGGGGCCGTCGAGGCCAAGTACCAAGTTGGGTCGCCGGCTCTCGTGTCCCTCGAGGTAAAGGAGAGGAGCAAAGCCAGTTACCAAGTCTCCTACGTCTCCTCGGTGATCGGTCTCAGCAAAATATCCGACACGATAGCCGTCAGGTTCAGCACCGACTCCCCGCTCCAGCTGGAGTTCTCGCTTGGGGTAGGGAAGATACTGTACCTCCTAGCCCCCGCACTGTAGTTGGACTGACATGACGAGCGGGATTCTAGAGGAGACGCTCAGGCTCGTCGAAGGGATAGGGAGGGAGCTCGGGGAGCTCGGAGTCAACTACGTCGTCCTGGACGACCTAGCCACCGGGCTTTACGGGCTTGTCCAACCCATCGAGGAAGTGAGGTTGCTCGTCGACGCTGGTAGGGTGGACGATGTTACCCGAGCAGTGACTTCTGTGACACAGATGGGCTTCATAGAGGCAAAGCTGAGGACATCGTTGCGGGAGAAGGGGGTTGCCGCTGTAAACCTCGTCACACTCCCTCTCCTAGTTATCGAGACCGCCGCGACCGGGCTTGACGTTGAGCTACTTAGAGAGTCTTTCGCGTATAGCCTGCTCGGGTTCGAGGTCAGGCTTCCCCCACTAGAGGGGTTGATCGCGAAGCTGGTCGCGAGAGGTCAGTACCCCTACACGGCGAAGGGGCTAGCACTCATGATGGCGTGGGCGGACAGCCTATCCAAGGACCGCCTCAAAAAGTCCCTCGAGAAGGGCGGTGTCGACCCGGCAGTCTTGAAAGCGCTGTTAGCAGAGGCGTGGGGGCTGGCCTCTAGCTTAGCCCCCCTACGCCTCAGGGAGCGCGCCGTCCACGATTTGCTCGAAAGCTTATAACGGCTATTTACTAGAATCCTGTTAACTAGGCTGCGTTTTCATTAGCCTCGCGAGGGAAAACTGTATGGGTGAGCTGTTCAAGAGCCTCAAACCCCAGACGCCGGGCCAGGAGGAGATGCAGATAGCGTTGTCCAACAAGAAGTACGAGATCGTGGGGCTCTTCGGGCCGACAGGGTCTGGTAAAAGCCTATTCAGCCTGCTTTACGGCGTCGACGCCGTGCTTAGCGGGGAGTACAGGAGGTTCGTCATCTCAAGGCCCGTAGTCGACGTGACGACTGGTCGAGAGCTCTCGATGGCCGAGCTCGGAGAGATGTACTACGATGTCGCCTCGAACTACATCGGCGATGTCCTGTCCGGCTACATCGAGGTAGAGAAGATAAAGGAGCTGATCAAGCAGGGCAAGATCGTCATAGCCGACACCCACTACTTGAGAGGCAGGACTTTCGACGACTCGATCATATTCCTAGACGACGTCCACAGCGTGCCCGTCGAGAGCGCTGTGGAGCTGATAACTAGGATAGGCAGGAACAGCCGCCTTATCGTGGCCGGAGACCCGGTCTTTCAGAGGGAGCACGGTAGTAGAGATAGCGCTTCGTTGCTGAGGGAGGTGCTCCTGGGCGAAGAGTCGGCGAGAGTCGTCGACCTCGGGCTCAAGGACATAGTCAGGCCCGGTGCGCGCAGAGGGGTGAAGCTGATACTAGAGACTAAGCTGAGGACGAGGAAGCTGAAGGACAGCGAGAAGATGATCGTCGACGCCGCAAAGATCAGGGCCCCCGACGCCGAGATAATCACCGCTGTCGAGTTCATCGACGAGAAGAAGTCTGTCGGGCTAAAGACGGAGAGCCTACCCGACGCCCTTATAGTAGTTAAAGAGGGCTACATAGGGAGGTTGATTGGGAAGGGGGGCGAGAGGATAACCGCTGTCGAGAGCGACACGGGTCTCAAACTCCGCGCCGTGGAGCTGACGCTGGACCTGAAGCCGCTGGTGAGGTCGATACACCCCATAGGCTGGATCCACAAGCACATCGTCGACGCCGACTTCGCGGGCCCGGACCTCCTAGTCAAGGTGAGCTCGGACGCCTACCCCGCCTTCGTGGGGCAGAAGGGGGCCCATGTCAGGTTCATCGACGCGGTCATGAGGAGGCTAATGGGGGTCGGGGTCAGAGTCATTGAGGTCGAGACCCCCAAGGAGAAGCGTGGAGAGGAGAAGAAGAGCAGTAAGTAGGCTAGCTCAAGCTATTTTTCCGTTGATCAGCCTTATCGTCTTCTTTGCCGAGTTCAACAGCCCCTCGTACAAGAAGTGTGTCGAGACAAGGACGGCCTTCGTATTAGAGAGCTCCCTCAGCACCGCCAGAAGCCTGGACACGTTGGACGAGTCTAGACTATTGAACGGCTCGTCCAGCGCGTAGACCTCCGCCTTGACCGAGAGGGCTCTTATCAACGAGCAGAGCTTTGCCTGCCCCGCGCTCAGCTCCCACGACTTCTTTTCGAGTAGCTTCTCCGCTTCGAAGATCTCGATTAGACGCTTCATGAAGTCCTCGTCTACTCTACCTGACAGCCTGCCCCCCATCGTCAGGTTGTACCAGAAAGTCCCCCGTAGTAAAATGGGCTTGTCGTGGGAGTAGACGAACTTGCTCTTTAACTCGGCGAACTCCCACTTGCTTGTGTTCCAGGCGTCCAAGCCGTCGACAATTACGCGACCCCGGCTGGGTCTCAGGTTGAGCGAGACTATCTTCAGCAACGTGGTCTTCCCCGACCCGTTGGGGCCCACCACGAGGTACAACCCCGGGCCGTCGATGGACAGGCCCACTTCCTCGAGAGCGTACTCTCTACCATTGTACGTGTGGCTCACGCCTTCTAGGACGACCTCCAAATCCTCTCACCCATAGTCTTCAACGCCAACGTTATCAGAGACGTGATCGAGATCAAAACTAGCCCGATGCTGATGGCGTCCTCGTAATTTCCTATAGACGTCTCGAGGGCTATCGCAGTAGTGAGCACGTTCGTATACCCCTGAATCCCGCCGCCGGCGATGAGGGCGACCCCTAGTTCTCCAATGGCCCTCGAGAACCCCACCAGGTAAGAGGTGAAGAGGTCAGGTATTATCTCCCTCGCCACTATCCCGAAGAGACCTCCACTTGTTAGACCCAGTGATGTTGCCAATTCGCTCACTACGCTGAGGCTCCTCCTGACGGACCTGTACAAAACCACCGCTGAGACCGGCAGGGCGACAAGACTCTCGCCTATCACGATAGCCCATGGAGTGTAGAGCAAGTTCAACGGGGCGAGGGGGCCCCTAGGGTAGAGTAGCATGTAGGTCAAAAGGCCTATAACAGTCGTGGGGACGCCAACTAGCGACTCTAAAATGCCCGCGACGACGTTAGCCACGCTTTCCCGGGCACGGGCCAGGGAGAACGACAGAGCGAGGGCGGCTATGAAGGATACGAGTGAAGCCAGCCCGGATATCCACAGGCTTCTCAGCGTGATGTCGAGGAGGCTCTCCAAGGCTCGACACCCAGATGGAAAAATGCTATTTGAGGGATAAAGGCGTGGCCGCGTCAGGCGAGCCTGCTCAGCTCGACCCAGGCGGACTCGACGACTGTCAGGTTTTGGAGGGCTGGGTTGAAGAGGTCCTTGTACTTAGAGGCTATTAACTGCTGCCCTCTCGTGTTCAAGTACTCGGCGAGTAGGAGTGCCAGGTTACTCACGTCCTTGCTCCTGCAGCTCTGGCTAGAGGAGACGTAGAAGCTGTAGACGTTGATCAGTAGCTTGGGGTCTCTAAGGAGTATAACCAGGTTGCTGACCTTGCCCTGTGATACGAGGCTCTGGAGCGTCCCGACGTCCGTTAGGGTGTACGCCTTGAGGTTGTCGGCCATTAGAAGGGTCTGTGCCATGCCCTGTCCCGAGACTAAATACCAGGCCTTACCGCTGGGGTCGAGCCCCGCGAGCTTCCAGAGCTGTAGCTCCCTCACATGAGTCCCGGAGTTGTCGCCCCTGCTCACGAACTTGGCCAAGCCCTTTTCACCCGCCTCGTAGATCCTCTTGAAGGCGTCGACAGCCGATGCGGCGTTAGAGACTCCAGCCGGGTCGTCCTTTGGCCCCACTATCACGAACTCGTTGTAGGCGAAGATGCTCAGCCTGACGATGCTGCCGTTGAGAAGGTACTTCAGCTCGAGTGAAGGGGCGTGGGTGAAGCCCAGGCAGGCCGAGCCGTCGCTTAACAGTCTCAACGCCTCGCCACTCCCTTTAGCGAGAACGCCGAACTCGACGCTCAGCCCGGTAGCGTTCTTGAAGTCCGCCAGCAGGTCGTCTAGCAGGTGGGTCTGGTACAAGCTAGTCGTCGTCGACACTGTAACTCTAGTAGGCGGTGCCTGCGCCCCGCTCGGGGTACTCGCGGAGCTGAACAAGTAACCGCCCGCGAACCCGGCCAGGAAGGCCGCGAGGAGCAAGAGCACGATTACAGCCTTGCTCACGAGGAACACCCTTCATCTAGACCCCGCCTTCAATTAAGAAACTTTCACCTCAACGTCGAGTACGACCTGGTATACTCGCGGCCCCACCATCCTGACGACCCTCTTGTTCGCGACGTTGAACCACTTGACGCCGATCTCGCCGAGCCTCTGGCTCAGGAGAGCCACGGCCTTCCCAAAGTAGTCCTCGCCCTTAGCAGCCTTAACGTGGAGGTACACGTGCACCATTCCTTTGCCGTCCTTCAAGGCCATAACGGCGTAGGGGAGGTGGTCTAAGGCGACGTCCGGGTAGGGCATTAAGACCCTGTCGCTTGAGCCGGCGAGCCTCTCTTGGATCACTTTTACAGCGTCCCCTAGAATGGGCTCTACCACCCCTTCGACCTTGTTGAGCCTGACGTTCTCCACCATGTACCTGTACGCGTCTGGGTTGATGTCGATGCTGTAGACTTTGGACGGCCTGCTATACTTCGCGATTATAATACTGAACAAGCCGGCACCCGCGTACATGTTTAGAACCACTTCACCTGGCCGGACGAGGCCGGCGATCCTCCTGTGCTCGAAGCCTAGAACAGGGGACACGTACACCCTCGTGATGTCCACCTTGAAAAGACAGCCGTGCTCCTTGTAGACTGTCTCGCTCCTCGGCTCTCCTGCCAGGTGAACGTACTTCCGGAGCCTGTACTCCCCTTGGACGCCAGGGTAGCCACCCCACACGCTCTTGACGTACTTGAACTCCTCCAAGATCCTCTCGGCGAGCCGCTTGAGCGTGTCAGCCTCTATACCGGGCGGTATCCTGATCAGAGCTATGTCTCCTACGAACTCGATCCTCCCCCACAGCTTGCTCGCCACCTCCTCGCCCAGCGTCTCGCGAGCCAGCTTCCTCAGCATCTTACCCCTTGACAACGTTACCCCCACGCTCAGACCGTCTCCCGACTACTGTTGATGGCGGTATTCCGACTTATAGTACTCGCAAAACTCTTTGATGGGGCACTCGTGGCAGGAGGGCTTCCTGGCTTTACAGGTCACCCTGCCGTGTTGGATTAGAAGGAGGTGTGTCTCCAAGTACTTATCTGGCGGGAGGCAGCTTTGCCAGAAGCCGGATACTCTCTTGTACGAGCCTCCCTTCACGAAGCCTAGCCGTGTGGTTATCCTCTTGATGTGCGTGTCGACCGGGAAAGCCGGTTTCCCGAAGTAGACCAGCAACAGGACGTCAGCAGTCTTTTCGCCCACCCCTGGTAGGTTCATCAACACCCTCCGGGCCTCTAGGACGTCCATTCTTCTTACCTCCGACTCGAACTCCTCGAGCCTGTCTCTTAGGTAGCTCGCCAGTTCCACGATCCTCTTAGCCCGCTGAAGGTGTAGACCAGCGGGCTTTATCAGCTGAGCCAATTCACCTATGTCCAGTGAAAGGACCTTCTCGGGGGTGATTTCCCCGAGCTTGTTTTTCAAGTTGGAGAGCGCTTTGATAGCGTTCTTGTCGCTGGTGTTCTGGCTCAATAGGACGGCAACGAGGTGCTCGAAGAGGTTCCCTCTCGCAACTAGCCCAACAAAGTCTCCCTCTCTTATCTCGTACTTCCTAGACAGCAGTTCGTAGATACGTGTGCAGATCTCCTCCAAAAATGGACCCTGGACTACTTAGAATACGGATTCACGGTATTAACGTTAGCAAGTAGTATACGAGTGCGGATATGAGATAAGCCGTGCCCATTAACAGGAGGACTGAGAGGGCCGTTAGCTTGGCACTTCTCGTCTCGCTATATATGGTAGAGAGAGTGGCTAGGCATGGGACATAGAGTGTCGTGAAGACCCCTATCGCGATGAGTTGAGCGTCTGTCAAGCCCATCACCGAGACCGCCTCGGCCATGTTGGGAGCCCCGGTTATCGTGAGAATGGTCGACACGAAGACCTCCTTCGCGACGAACCCCATGAGAAGCCCGAAGACCACCATCCAGGCGTTTTCTCCTGTGACATGGAACGGGTAAACCGCGGGAGCGAGGAGCCTGGACACCTCTGCTGCGATACTGTTAGACGGGTCATCAGTGTAAGTGAGCGTGGGGGTAAACGACGACAAAGCCCATACGACGATGCTGGACAAGAATATGATCGTGCCCGCTTTCTCTAGGAAGTGCTTCACGTTATTCCACGTCATCCACCACACGACTTTGCCGAGCGGCTTGTGGTAAGCGGGTATCTCTAGGAGCATCTCGGGGACTGGCTCCCTTGTCCTCGAAAGCCTGTACAAGGCGTAGTTCAATACCACGAACGCCGAGAAGGCCGCCACGTAGCCAGTGAAGACCATGAGCCATCCACCTAGAGTCCTCAGAGCTGTCGCGAGAGCCAGTAAGACGACGAGCCTGGCCTGGCAGGGGATTAACGGCAGTGTGAGTATCTGTCTAATCCTCTCGCCTGCCGTCAGGCTCGCCCTTGCCCCCATTATACCGGGGACGTTACACCCGAGCGAGATGGTTATTGGGAACAGCGCGTTGCCTGACAAGCCTATCTTTGTCGTCAACGCCGAAACCCCTACGGCCATCCTCGGGAGTAGGCCCGCGTCCTCTACCAGGGACAGGACAAACATGACGATGAATATCAGCGGTAGGAAAGCGAGTATTGAGGCCACCCCGCCTATGACGCCGTCTGCCACAAAACTTGCCAGCAGCGGGTTAGCTATAGAAGACCTCGCCAGGTCCATGAGCCAGCCCAGGCCTTTCTCCAACAGGCCCGACAGGCTGTACTCCTCCACAGCACTTGCCAGCTCCTCCTGCCCGAGTAACGACAATAAGGTGTTCAACGGAAACCCTGTGTTGACTATGAAGACCAGCATGAAGATCGACAAGAGTAGCGTTAAGCTGAGCGCTATCCCAATGACAGGGTGGTAGAAAATGCTCCTCGCCCTTTTTGCCTCGGGGATCCGGGCTCTGACTATCGCCTCGCGCGCTAGGCTCATAATGAAGCTAAACCTCTTCGCCGACGCGAACTCGGATATGTCTCTACCCACGGCCTTCCGGGCCTCGGCCCTCACCTCCTCAAACGACCTGTAAACATCGCCACCGCATTTCTCAGACAGTAGCTTGGATAGCTCTTCGTCGCCCTCGAGTAGCCTTATTGCGAGCCACCTTGAGGGGTAATCTTTAAGGCCTTCGCACTTCGCCAGCTCCCGCTCCACGCTTTCTATGAAAGGCTCTAGCTCTCCGTAGTCGATTCTCAAGTAGTCTCTTCTACCGCCTTTCTCCGCTACTTCTACCACTTTGTCCAAGAGGTACTCTATACCGTAGCCTGTCGCCGCGGATACAGGCACGACTGGGACGCCGAGCCGTTTCTCCAATGCGTCGAAGTTTATGTGTATACCCATCTCGTGAGCCATGTCGTACTTTGTGTAGGCTACCACTACGTTCCTGAACATTTCTAGGATCTGGATAGGCAGGTACAGCGTCCTCTCGGGTATGGTCGTGTCCACGAGCGCTATAATGACGTCGGCTTCTCCTCCGAGGATGTAACTTCTCGAAATCCTCTCCTCGAGGGTCAACGCGGAGAGACCGTAGACGCCGGGCAGGTCCACTAGTTTGATGCGGTAGCCCCTGTGTTCTAGAAACCCCTCGTGTTTCTCGACTGTAACGCCCGGCCAGTTGGCAACCAGAACCCTGTTCTTGGTAAGCAGGTTGAAGAACGTAGACTTGCCGACATTAGGCTGACCCGCCACTGCTACGGTGATCTCCTTCAACCCTCTTTCACCTCTTCAACGTAGATCCTCCTGGCGATCCCCCTACCAATAGCGACCTCGGCCCCCATCACCCTCAGCACCACGGGTCCAACGCCGTAGTTTGACACGACCTCCACGATACTACCGGGTAGGAGGCCCATCTGGTAAAGCCGTTGGACCCACCCTCTCCCGTCCACGCTCACAATCCTAAGCTTCGCACCAGGCCTAGCATTGTCGAGTGTAAGCATCCCACATTCCCCTGTTAGGATAACCTAACACCAAATCCTATTATGCTATAACGCTGATACGCCTTTTTAAAGGTGTGTAGCCCGGTATGTCGACCCGCGACATCCACGACGAGAGACCGGCGCGAGAGATCTACATAGACTTCGTCGGTATAGGGTGGATAAGGCTGCCCCCGTTTACTTGGGGGCGTATAACGCTTGTCCCGATGCTGAAGGCCTACGTGGACCTACCACCCCACATGAGGGGGGTTCACCTGTCGAGGAGCTACAAGGCCGTGAGGTCCATGACGAGCGAGCAGGTCTACAGAGAGCCGGAGGTCTTAGCTGAAAGGCTGCTATCCCTCCACGAGTACTCCGGTAGGGCTCTCGTGGTATTGAGGGCTAGCGGTCTCGTCAGAGAGGGGGACGACTACAGGTCTTTCGAAGCCTCCAAGAGAGTGCTATACGCGAGGGGCGTGGGCGTGACTAGGAGGGTCTGGAGCTACAGGTTCACCACCTCCAACGCCTGTCCCTGCGCGCTCCAGACCTCTCTCGAGCTTACCGGGAGGCCTCTGACCCACATGCAGCGGGTGGTCGTAGAGGTGACGCTGAGAGGCGGCCACGCGGAGGTCGACGAGGAGGCGTTGATAAGCGGTCTTTCGAGCATTGTCCAGCCATCGTTGAAAGGGTACTTGAACAGGGTCGAGGAAGTCGAGCTAATAAAAGGGCTTGTTGAGAGACCTATGTTCGTCGAGGATGTCGTGAGAGAGGTGGCGAGCTGGCTTAGAGACAACCTGAAGTGGTTCAAGGGCTATGCCACCGTCAGGGCCGTCTCATTCGAGTCCATCCACGAGTACAACGTCGAGGCAGCACTGAGAGTAGAGCTAGGATAGGTGGGCCGGGCGTTGACGTGGGTCATAGACAGGAGCGAGTGGACAGCCCTCTACAGCATGATCAGGTCCAGGCTGCCCCTGTCCTTCGATAGAGACCAGTACGCAACTGACGTACTGAGCGACCTGATCTCGGCCCACAGAGGGAGGACCACGCTCGAACAGCTGCCGAGGCTCAGAGGCGCCGTGGTCGTCTTCGGCTGCGGCAAGAACCTGGAGGAGGACACCAGGCTCTACATGGAGAAGTACAGCCACCTGCCCGTTATAGCTGCAGACGGCTCCACAAAGCACCTACTCGAAGAGGGCGTCCTGCCGCTGATAGTGGTGACAGACCTCGACGGCGACGTTAGGTACATAAACTTGGCGGCCCAGAGGGGCTCTATTGTAGTGGTCCACGCCCACGGGGACAACGTTGATAGGCTGAGAGCGGTGGTGCCGAGGCTGGACGGGAGGCTCGTAGGCTCGACCCAGGTGGAGCCGAGACCCTTTGTCTACAACTTCGGGGGGTTCACGGACGGCGACAGGTCCGTCTTCCTAGCAAGGGCCCTCGGGAGCACCCGCGTCATACTCGCGGGGTTCGACTTCGACAGCCCCCACTACTGCCCATCTGATATCGCAAAGGACTTGAGTGTGAAGAGGCTCAAGCTCGAGGTGGCAAGGGTGCTCTTGAGGTACCTTGAAGAGAGGGGGGTCAGAATCGAGTTCATTCAATAGAGCTTGAGAGGCTTCACGTCCAGCTCGTCCATCACAACCCTTAGGTCTCGGAGGAAGGAGTTGAACTCGCTTATAGAGACTAGAACGACGCTGCCCGAGTAGACCCTGAATAGCGGCCTAACGAGCGTGAGGATGACGCCAACGACTTCTACGGCTCTCTTCACGACCGGGTAACGAGCCGCCACAAAGCCACGGTACTTCCTCATCTTCTCGAGCCTCTCGAGGTGTCTCTGGGCTGCGGCCGTTAGAGCGACCCTCGTGTTCCTACTCCAGTGCTTACAGTCCACGGCCAAAGCCATACCCGTCACCGTGTCGACACCTAGGACGTCTATCTGGAACCTCACGGGACTAGTCAGCAAGAGGTTTGTGACCGTCTCGTACGAGTTCTTGGAGAGGATCTCCGCGGAGAACTCCTCGAAGTCCCTCCACGAGATCAGCTCGCTCACCCTCGTAGGGCTCATGCCCCGCTGTACAAGCCTCAGGGCTAGGTCGATCGGGTTGACGACCCTGACCAGCTCGCCCTCGACGCGTAGAGCTGTGCCGTGGTCTCTCACCAGCCTCTCTAGCACTTCGCGGGAGAAGCCCGACAACCTCGATAACTCCTCGAAGGTTAAAACACGGTACTTTAGTAGGAGCTCTAGCGGGTTTACAATCATTGCTGAACCCTGTTTTCATGCGTTCTCAAGTAGTCGTTGTCAGAGTTAAATAGGTATTTTAGCCGAACAGCGATAAAAATCATGAGCACGACCAATTTGCATCGGTCCGAGGTGTCCGCCGATGTCGGACTTTGTGGAGACCGCTAGAAGGGACATCCTTGTTGAGAGCGTCTCAGACTACACAGTCTCACACGAGATGACTGTGTGCGACCTCGTCGAAGCTTTTGGTAAGTCCCACGGTTTCATGGCCTCCCACGTCTACAAAGCCTCCCAGGTACTGGCCGCCATGTTGAGTGACGCCGACGTCCTCAAGATCTTCTCCTTCACCGGTAACCTCGTCGCAACCGGCCTAAGAGGGGTCATCGCTCAGTTGATAAGGGAGGGCTTCGCCGACGTGGTTATAACGACGTGCGGGGCCGTAGACCATGACATAGCGAGGTCTACTGGCTCGAGGTACTACAAGGGTGACTGGCTATACGACGACGCGTTCTTGAGGAGCGTGGAGGTGCACAGGCTCGGGAACGTGCTAATACCCTGGGAAGGCTACGGTATAGCCATAGAGAGGTTCACGAGGAGCCTATTGGACGAGCTGGTGAAGGTCAAGAAGGAGTGGAGCGGCGTGGAGCTACTCGCAGAGGTCGGAAAGAGGTTGAGAGACGAGAACAGCTTCCTCAGAGCAGCCTACGAGAAAGGGGTGCCCGTAGTAGTCCCAGGCTTACTGGACGGGGCTTTTGGAACGAACATCGTCTTTCACAGTACTATGAGCGGCCTGAAACTAGACCTCCTCGCTGACGAGAAGCTCCTCTCGGAGAAGGTGTTCTCGGCGAGGAAAGTCGGGGGGCTGATCGTGGGTGGTGGCATATCGAAGCACCACGCCTTGTGGTGGTCTCAGTTCAAAGAGGGGATGGAGTACAGCGTCTACATCACCACGGCGGTCGAGTACGACGGGAGCCTGAGCGGGGCCCACTTGAGGGAGGCCATAACGTGGGGGAAGGTGAAGCCCAGCGGGAAGAGCGTGGTGGTCTACGGCGACGCCACCGTCCTTTTGCCAATAATCGTGGTGGGGGCGAAGTGCCTTATGAAGCGTGGGTAACTTGCTAGTACACGTTGGGATAGACGACTTCGACTCTCCCACAGGGGGTTGTACCACACACCTGGCTGTCAAAATAGCGTGGGAGTTGACAGGTAGGAAGGCTAGGCTGGTAGACTACCCCAATTTAGTAAGGCTCAATCCAGCGGTGCCCTGGAAGACGAGGGGGAACGGTGCCGTAGTCCTAAGACTCGAGACGGACTGGGCCGCCAGAGACATACTCGACATGGTCGAGGTGATGGCAGAGGAATACGCCAGGGAGTTCGACAACCCAAAGCATCAGCCAGCAATCGTCGTGCTCGAAGGGGAGATACCCGAGTACTTGAGGAGGATCGGCACGAAAGCAGTCGGGGACCTGATCCCTCTCCAAGTCGTTGAGAGGATCATAGAGAAGTCGGGGGCTCTGGCAAAATCTGTTAAGGGGAAGAGAGGGCTAGTAGGGGCTACGGCTGCGATAGGCGTAGACCTCCTCGAGGGCGACTTCACGTATGAAGCGATTTTCTACAGAGTCAGGGAGAACGTGGGTAAGCCGAGGCTCGTAGACGCGGAGTCGGTCAAGGAGGCCGAGCTGAGGTCGAATGGGGCTCTCTTCCTCAACTACGATCACGACACGGGCCGGCTGTTGGCGACCCCAAGAGGCCCGGACCCCGTATTGATGGGGATAAGAGGAGAGAGCCCAGAGCCCATTGTGGCGGCGTTGAAGTCTATAAGAGTGTTTGAGGAGGTAGAGGCGGTGGTGTTGTTTAGGACCAACCAGCACACCGATATGCACCTCCAGAAGGTAGAGTCGGTCTGCGAAGCGTACCCCTACAGGTGTGTGAGAGTCAGGGGCATAGTCACGAGAGCCCCGCAAAGGATCCAGGGCGGGCACGTCGTGTTCAGCGTGTCTGACGGACACTGCTCAATAGACGTCGCGGCCTACGAGCCCACCAAGGAGTTCAGGGACGTCGTCTCCAAGCTCGTGGCCGGGGACGAGGTCGAGGTGATGGGGTGCGTGAGGCCCGCCTCCACCACCCACCCGCCCACCCTCAACCTCGAGAAGTTGCGGGTGGTGAAGCTCGCCGAGGTCTACAGGTTCGAGAACCCGCTATGCCCTAGGTGTGGGGCTAGGATGACTAGCGCAGGGTATGGGAAGGGGTTCAAGTGCCCGAAGTGCGGCTACCGGACAACGGAGTTGGGGAAGGTAAAGATCAGGGTCGAGAGGAGTATAGCACCAGGTCTCTACCAGCCGCCCAAGCACGCCTTCAAGCACTTGATGAAGCCCGTTGAGAGGTTTGGTATACCCCCGAAGAAGTTCGCCTACCGGCTAGTAGACCCGTTTATTAAACCACCATCGGGGGCTCCCTAGGGGTGGAGTCTCGTCACGGCTCAGCATTGAAGTCTCCGGTCATCCAAGTAGCTTGTATTGTTTTAAGCCTTTAAAAACCGCTATACAACCGAGACCTCATACAGTATTACGTACTTGAGTCTCGCCCTAGCGATCTGCCTCTCGAAGCTCAGCCACTCGACCTGGCCCGCCTCCCCTCTACTCCTCCCCATGACGACCGTAGGGTAGTTGTAGTAGGGTATCGAGACGATGTGGGACAGCCAGTTGCCCTTAA
>NZ_JBMFLY010000009.1:25107-26841 GCF_049970955.1 Thermogladius sp.
ACGTAGACCTGTTGTACGGTAGGCGTGAAGTCCTGCCCTAGAGTAGTCGGCACAACTGACAGGCTCGCCACCAGTAATGCTATTGCGACTAGAAACGCAGGCGACATAACTCTCTCAAGGAGGATTTATCTAAAAAATGGACTTATATACGAACGGGGGCCACGGGCGCGGTCAGTATACGACCAGCTGCGCACCGTGTAGGCTCTCGAGCACCTCGACGAGGGGTTCAACGATGTCCTCGAGAGGCATGTTTACCTCGCTACTGAGGGTGTTCGCTACGTCCTCCACTGTGTGCTCCCCGTCGCACAGTAGCCAGACGTAGTACGCTAGCGGCGACAGCTCGTACACCTCTTCCTCGCTCTTCGCGACGTAGAACTTCTCGCCCTCCTCTCCAAGGAAGGTTCCTTGCCTCAGCGGCTTAAGGCCCCTTATCTCCTCGTAACGGCTCCTGGCCCCTGTGCCCGCGGTGTGCTCCTCGCTCATTACCCTCGCCTCGGCCTGAACCCACCGCGCCTCCGGCCCTGGAAACCGGGGCGTCGCTCCTCCTCCGGCGCTGTAGGCGAGTCGGCCGGTACCTCGCTCGGCTGGGGGACTTCGGCGTCGGAGACCTCCTTTATCTCGCTTGACCTTCCAACGTTCAGCTGGACCTTGCCTCGGAAGCTCGTTGTCCAGGCACCGGTTATCTCGACCGCCTGCCCTTCCTTGATGGTACCCGCCTTCTCGCCCCACAGGGTCGTCTCTACCCTACCGGTCGAGTCGCCAATTACAGCGTTGCTGATCGTACGCGGCCCCTTCTTCGTCTGGATTACTTTGGGAGGACCGGCTTCTAGGACCCTGCCCTTGATCTTCACGTGTTCCATTCCGGGTTTTAGGTCTATTATATTAACGGGGTTTCCCCCCGACTCCTCTTCCGACTCACGTTCCATTACGATTTCGACTCCAATACGTTGCTAACCCCTAAGCTAGAGGGCTCTAATAAACTTGACGGTTACACCCAGCTCGCCGAGCATCCTCGAGGCTCTCTCCAGACACTCGGGGACGTCCCACCGACACCTGAACATGTGCGATACCGCGGCCGGGTCGTCGCTAGAACCGAACCCCTTCACCGGCTCGAAAACCCCCGAGAGCAATGTAGAGAGGTCGTGTTCCCGAACACGCACATCGGTAACCGCAAAGTAGCCCAAGACCCTCGCCCTCGGGTCAGACGTAACGTAGTCGATATGCCAGAAGAGCTTCTTCGACTTAGAGGCGTGCCTTCTCACCCTCGCCTCCACGCCGCCGGGGCCCCTAGCTGAGCCAACGTAGAAGTAGACACCCCTCGGTAGATCGAACACCCTCCCTCCGCGTGTAACCACCCTTAAGTCCTCCTCAAGGGTGAGCACCAGTACGTAGAGCCCTTTCACCAAACGCGACGACCACCCTTTTATCACCGTGTAGAGTGATTTTAAGGTAGTGATGAGCCTCGGTTTCAGCTGAGACCTGATGAGGAGTTACTCAGCTGACCCCCGCTAGCTCGTGTAAGGGTTGTGTAACGGCGGGCTCGGCTCGTTGCTGGACTCCCGGGTACTCCACTAGGGGTGTTGAAGGGGGAGGTAGGGTCGTCGCCGGGACGAGGCCCCCAAGGCCCTGATTGAGTGGGGCCCTCGACAGATGTTTCCCGGAAGGCGAATACGTTTCTAGGTTACTATGCTGTTCGTAAATGCTAGTCGTCGTGGGGGCCGGCTAATCTACTCC
>NZ_JBMFLY010000010.1:0-14434 GCF_049970955.1 Thermogladius sp.
GGCAAGATCGTCAGCAGCGTGAGGGACCTGAAGCCCGAAGACCTAGGCTACGCCGCGCTAGTAGAGGAGAGGAGAGTGGGCAACGACAAGATGGTGTTCGTAGAGGGCTGCAAGAACCCGAAGGCGGTCACAATACTAGTAAGAGGAGCCAGCGACATGGTGCTCGACGAGATAGAGAGGAGCTTGAAGGACGCCCTCAATGTACTGAGGAACGTGTTGAGGGTGCCTAAGATAGTCCCGGGCGGTGGAGCCACAGAGATAGCTGTCGCTTTGAAGCTTAGAGAGTACGCCGCAAAGATCGGAGGCAAGGAGCAACTGGCTATAGAGGCGTTTGCCTCCGCCCTTGAGGAGATACCTTTGATACTAGCAGAGACCGCCGGCCTAGACCCGCTGGAGACCCTAATGAAACTGAGACAATACCACAGCGAGGGCAAAGTCAACGCTGGGATTGACGTCATAAATGGTGTTGTGAGAGAGGACATGACTGCCATCAGCGTCGTTGAGCCGCTGCTTGTGAAGAGCTCGATGATCAAGACGGCTGCCGAGGCCGCAGTCACGATACTGAAGATAGACGACATAATTGCCGCCAGCCCGCTGAAGAAGGAGAAAGAGGAGAAGAAGGAGAAGGAGAAGAAGGAAGAGGAAGAGACATCCCCTGGTAAGACCAGCTTTTAAGGGAAACATTTTTTAACCAAACAACTAATCCCAGTTCTCTATGCTGAGTGTTTATTGAAAATACGGTGTTTCTAGATGTCGACGCCTGAGACTGAGAAGCTCTACTACAACAAGCTCACGCGGTTTGAAGTGGCACGCGTTGTAGGGGCTAGAGCGCTCCAGCTAGCCTACGGCGCCCCTCCCCTTTTCGACATTTCATCTTTCCCCATAAAAGACCCTGTCGCGATTGCCATAGCTGAGTTAATAAGAGGACTGTTGCCAATGTCTATTAAGAGGAGGGGCGTTGATGGAAGCACAAAGCTCGTACCAGTCAACAAGCTTATTACAGACGATATTAAGCGATATCTTGAATCTATTCTCGAGAGCTGGAGTCAGAGTAGAAGGCTATAGCACTTACTACTCGGCTGGTATAGGCGAAGTAGCAGACGTAATCCTCGTAGAACCATTGAGCGAAGAACTCTTTAACAGGGTATATCGAGAGCTGGTAAAGAAAGGCTACATGGCAGCACAGTTGAAGTCCGAGAAGCCGGTTTTCAGGATTATACCGATCAGCAGTAAGCGGTCTAGGTGGAAGATTCCTCTCCTGCTCGCCACTATGGCCACAGTCTTCGCTACAGGTCTCGGACTCTCGGCGTCCTTTTACACTGCCACGGCTGACGTTGTCGCATGGAGTGTCGTCTACACCGTCATATTCATAGTCGCCCTGGCCGTTCACGAGTTCGGCCACATTCTGGCGAGCAAGAGGAGCGGTGTGCTTATAGAGGGGCCCTTCTTTATTCCGGCCCCCCCGATACAGCTAGGCTTCATAGGCACTTTCGGGGCTGTCATAAGCATGAAGACCATACCGCCAGATAAGAAGAGCTTGTCTCAAATAGGGATTTCAGGACCCCTCTTCGGGTTTTTGGCAGGGCTAGTCATAGCACCTATTGGAATCCTCTTATCGCAACCCCTAACAGTTCAACAAGCACAGTCAATGGTCGAGGCAGGTTTGGCGTCCCCGCTCGCAGGCGTCCCGCTGGTCTTCCAGGTACTCGAGTACTTCATGGTCCCCCAGGGTTACACTATACTCGTCCACCCGCTTGCGTTCATAAGCTACATAGTCTTCTTGGTGACGTTCCTAAACCTCCTCCCGATAGGACAGTTGGACGGCGGACACGTTCTCAGGAGCTACTTGTCGCCGTCTCTGTACGACCTCGCCGGTTGGGCTAGCATTGCCTTATTGATGTCGCTCGGCATCTTCTACGGAGTATACCTGCGGATAGGGATCATAGCCCTACTGTTCAAGCTCCTCTTCGGCAGGTACCAGCACCCTGGCTCGGCTAACCAGTATAGCGAGTCTCACAACTTGATCTACCTAGCGCTGTACCTGGTCTTGCTCGCTTTAACAGCCCCCATCCCATAATATAATCATGGTACTGATGTAACAAGAGGCCTCCCCCGTAGACCTGCACGGTGGACTATGTGACGTCGTTCGTAAACCTGTGGCAACTGAGAGGCAGGGTCGTCATCATAGCCGAGAAGCCTAAAGCGGCCAGCAAGATCGCGTCTGCCGTCCTGCCTAGTTACCGTAAGATCACGATACAGGGTATCCCCCTATACGTGTACAAGGGCAACGGTCTCGAGGTGACGGTCGCAAGCGCGGCGGGGCACATCTTCAACCTGTCAACGAAGCTCTCCGGCTACCCTGTTTTTTCATACGAGTGGGTACCTTTGTTCGAGGTCGACAGGAAGTCTCTGCACATAAAGAAGTTCTACCTAGCGCTCGCAGAGGCTTGCAGGGACAGGGACTACTATATAAATGCATGCGACTACGACATTGAGGGCTCGGTCATAGGCTTCCTCATAATAAAGTTCCTTGGAGACCCTAGGAAGGCTCTCAGGGCAAAGTTCTCGTCATTGACGCCCGCAGAGCTAAGAGAGTCGTTTAAGAGACTGACCAGGCTGGACTACGAGATGATAGAGGCGGGGCTGGCGAGGCACGAACTCGACTGGTTGTGGGGAGTAAACATAAGCAGGGCTCTGATGTCGGCCGTCGAGAAAGTCGTGGGCAAAAGGGTAATACTTAGCGCTGGGAGAGTACAGACACCAACACTAGCATACGTTGCCCAGCAATTGACCGAGAGAAACCTCCATATACCTTACCCGATCTTCTCGCTAAGCCTAGTAGTCGAGAAAAACAATGCGAGAGTCAGTGCTTCGAGGGAGAAAGGTGTATTCGAAACCCAGCGTGAAGCCCTCCGGGTAGCCTCTCTAATTAAAGAAAAGAAATACGTTCAGGTCGAGGACTACACAGAGGAAAGGGTCTCGGTACCGCCCCCGTTCCCGTTTAACTTGGGCGACCTACAGGAGGAGGCGTACAGAATATATGGTTTCAGCCCGTACAAAACACAGGAGATCGCCGAGAGGCTGTACTTAGAGGCGTTGATAAGCTACCCCCGTACAAACAGCCAGAAACTCCCGCCTACGCTGAACTACAGGGCGATACTAGACCAACTAGCCGAGAACCCTGCTTACAGGAGTCTCGTAGCGCAACTGGTATCCGAGACGGGTGGTCGCCTGAAACCGAGAGAAGGCCCTAAAGACGACCCGGCACACCCGGCGATATACCCAACAGGTGTCAAGCCCCCACACAACCTACCTCCAGATATGCTCAAAGTTTACGACCTAGTGGTCAGGAGGTTCCTCGCGGTTTTCAGCCGCCCCTACGAGCTTGTGAGGCAGCGGGTCGTTTTCTCTGCTGGCGTCCCGGGCGAGACGTTCTACAGTGAGGGGCAGTACCTCGTCAAGAAGGGGTGGCTGTCATACTACTACTTCCACACACCCGAGGAGAGGAAGATCCCCGTGTTCAGGAGGGGGGAGTTGGTGAGGGTCGTCGAGGTCAATTTGAAGAGAATGTCGAGTAAGCCCCCCAATAGGCCTACTAAAATGAGCATTCTCAAGTGGATGGAGTCTGTTGAGATAGGGACCGAGTCTACGAGGGCTAGAATTATCGAGACGCTATTTGACAGGGGCTACTTAAAGATGAGCTCTAAAGGGGTCGAGATAACAGACCTGGGTCTCGGGGTGATCGAGGTCATAGAGGAGTTCTTCCCCGAGCTAACTAAGGTGGAGCTGACAAGGGAGTTCGAGAAGTCCCTCGAGGATATAAGAGTAGGTAAGACTTCTCGCAGCATCGTGGTAGAGAAAGCCAAGCAGACGTTGTCTTCGCTGATCGAGAAATTCGAGCCTAGGAAAAGCGATGTCGGGAAGGAGCTGGCAATAAGGCTCGGTCTGATCGCCCCGGTCAGCAAGTGCGTGATATGCGGTAGGCAGGCGTTGTCCGGCAATATGTGTAGATATCACTACGAGGCGTATAAGAGGTTAAAGGAAGGCTACCTGGAGTGGTCTAGGAGAGAGGACGTCTCCTTCCAGGACTACCTGAAGCGTGTGGTGAAGTCCAAGTCCACCGGTAAGTGGGTCAAGGAGGTAGCCGAGGCCGTCCTTAGGGGGGACGTCCTAGGACTTGACTAGCTCGTGATACCATATCGCGAGGTAACCCAAGTACGGGATCTTAAACGTGTGCCCTTCCACTGAGAGGACCACCCCGACGATCCTGCTGTAGGACACTCCTACAGGGACCCCGTCGACGACGTCGAAGTATATGTAGTCTGGTATAGGATTGTTATCGCCCTGGGTTACGTAGTAGTACTCCCCGTTCTTTACTCTGACATCTATCACCCTGTGTATGATCAGTTTGTTGTAAACCCTGTAGATGACGACATCGCCGACCCTGATTTCATTGGGCGCTGGGCGGTAAGCGAAGACCAGATCGCCTTCTCTCATAAGAGGGTACATACTCGAGCCCTCTACAACGGCTACCGTCGTCTGCGAGCTGTTTATCAAGTAAAGGAGTACTTGCGTTAAGACGGCGACTACTAGTACAAGTGTCAGGGCTTTAAGAACAGCCCGGGTTAGGCCCCTCAAGGCCCCTCCTCGCGGAGGATTTCGTCTACGTCGAGTACTATCTCTTTGGGTTTCCTCTCCTCTTTCTCCTCGAACCTCTTACCGCCCTCGATTTCAACACCGCTTCCACCGACCTTCAGCTTGCTGATCGTTGCCCTCCACCTGTGTCCACACCTATTACACTTGACCATGCCCATGACGGTTATCGTTATCCTGCCAGCGCTGTCGGGTAGCGGCGATACCAGTTGCCACGTCTTCTCGACCGCGACGTCGGTGCTCCCGCACCTAGGGCACGTCAACTGCTTACTCACGGCCACCCCCTCAACGCTAGGATTAATGCTAAGTATAGGAGTAGTGGAGTTAATAACAGTGATGCCAACCCTCGGGCCAGCTTATCTGTCAACCAGTAGACCACGACCACGGCGAGGCCCACTAGGACAGGGTAGGCAACCTCCCCTCTCCTGGCCGACACCACGACGAGTGCTAAGTACAGGAGAGTAGACGGGTATGCCACGTAGATAGCCCTGTTCTTTATCTTCTCGTACGAGAAACTGGTGAACAGGACGTAGGCCACCATTACTAGAGTTAAAGTTATTACTTCTAAGACCATAGCTGGAAACATAGCGTACTCCTCTGGGGTGAGTATTGTGCACCTCGTTTACCACTCAGAGTATGACGAGGCGTTCCTAATAAAGAGTGTCAGGGGTAGGTGGGTTCTCGACAGCAGGGGGAACCCAACAGTCCAGGTGAAGGTTGTAACAGAGGGTCTCGGCGTAGGCGTGGGCTACGCTCCCAGCGGCGCATCCACCGGAACACACGAGGCCCTCGAGCTAAGAGACGGCGGTAGGGAGTTTCACGGTAAAGGCGTTAAGAGAGCGGTCGAGAACGTCAACAAGATGATAGCCCCCGTGATCATAGGGATGGACTCTAGAAAACAGTACGAGATCGACATGAAGATGATCGAGATCGACGGGACGAAGAACAAGGCAAGAATCGGTGGTAACGCTATAGTTGCTACCAGTATAGCGGTCGCGAAGGCGGCGGCTCATACCATGGAAGTACCGCTCTACCAGTACATAGGTGGTAAGCAGGCGAACGTGCTACCGGTTCCCATGCTCAACATAATAAACGGAGGGGTTCACGCTGGCAACAAACTCGACTTCCAGGAGTTCATGATCGTCCCCGCCGGGTTTACCAGCTTCAGCGACGCTCTTAGAGCGAGCGTCGAGGTATACCACGAGCTTAAGAACATACTGAAGAACAAGTTCGGGCCTATGGCCACCAACGTGGGAGACGAGGGCGGTTTCGCGCCACCACTAGAGAGGACGAGGGACGCGCTAGACCTCTTAATGGAGGCCATAAAAGCGGCGGGCTATAGCCCGGGCGACCAGATAGCCCTAGCTCTCGACGTGGCGAGCTCTAGGCTGTACAAGCAGGACAAGGGCGTTTACGTTGTTGAGGGGGCCGAGCTCACGAGCGATAAGCTACTGGAGTACTATGCTGGGCTGGTGAGCGACTACCCGATAGTAAGCATCGAGGACCCGTTCCACGAGGAGGATTTCGAGACGTTCGCTAGGTTTACGAGCGAGTTTGGCTCTAAGATCCTCATCGTCGGCGACGACCTGTTCGTGACAAACCCGGAGAGGCTCGGCAGGGGTATTGCTACAAGGGCCGCTAACGCTATACTAGTCAAAGTAAACCAAGTAGGCACCCTGAGCGAGACGTTCACAGTTGTGGACATGGCGAAGACGGCGGGCTACAGGACTATAATAAGCCACAGGAGCGGTGAGACCGAGGACACGGCCATCGCCGATATAGCTGTCGGTGTAAGAGCCGGGCTTATAAAGACGGGAGCGCCAGCTAGAAGTGAGAGAACGGCCAAGTACAACAGGTTGCTGGAGATAGAGGAAGAGGTCGAAAAGCCGGTGTACCCGGGCTTCACCGTATTTCCGAGGAAGCCCTAGACGTAAAAAATCATGGTAGGATTAGCCCTAGGACGATCAAGACGGCGGCCGTGACCACCATTAGTTTGAGGAACCCACTCACGGACATGTTTGGAAGTGCCTTGATCAGCCTCACGAGTCCTACTACTAGCAGCGACAGCGCTATCACCAGTATTATTGCCAGCCCTACGAAGAACAGTACCGCCCCTACTCCTCCAGCTCCCGATAGCGCGTTAGCTACACCACTGAATACCTGGGACGCCACTCCTAGCCCCATGCCATTCCCCTCCCTAGAGTCGGGTTGTTAGATTTAAAAAGAGGGAGGCTCTTACGCTATTTTGATGATGACGGTTAAAAGCGTGGAACGCCGAGCGGCGATGCCAGGCACCAGGCTTCTGAGGAAGCCTCGGGTTCTATTACTGCTCTAGGCCTCTCTCAGCCCGGTCGTTTATAACGGATCTCATGGGGATAACTGGTCGGTCGAGAGGTGTTAGTATGGAGATACTAGTAGACCAGATCGACGAGTACCTGGGTAAGCCGGTTGTAGACCCTTACGGTAGAAGGCTTGGTTACGTAATCGGCTTCTACAGTGACGCAGACGGTAAAGTAAGGTCACTAGAGGTGAGTCTCGGCGATGTGGAGTTCAAGCAGGTAGACATAGAGAGGTTCAAGTTCGAGAACGGCAACATAGTCCTACTACCCGAATGGGAGTTCATGGCTGTTCAGCTCGAGAACAGGATTTTGAGGCTTAAGAAAAGGATGGCGGCGCTAGAGGAGCTCAACGCTAGGAAGGACTTACCGAAACACGCCTATGACTCTTTCAAGAAGTCCCTTGACGAGAGCCTGATGAAGGTGAAGGAAGACGCTAAGACCGTGAAGGAGATGCTCAGAAAGAGGATACACGAGCTGGAGGACACGATACTCGAGCTAGAGAAGGCCATGACTAGTATCAAGGTGAGCTACCTCTCGGGCGAGATACCTGAAAAAGCCTACAAAGCCGCAAGCGAGCAGATTAGGAGACACTTAGAGAGTTGCGAGATGGAGAAGGAGAGCGTGAAACAACACTTAGACAAGATAGAGGCATTAGAGAGCCAGCCTGTAGACCTGTCCGTCAAGGCGACCCCCGTTCCTCAACCTCAGCAGCCCTCTGGCCAGCCCATGCCAGTTGTCGTGATCGAAGGCGGCTAGTATTAACGGGATAAGACTCCGACGGTTTTTTAAAAGCCTTCCTAAAGCCATATCTTCAACGGCAGGGTGTTAAGCTTGTCCATGTCTAGTGCTGTGACCCGGGGAGGCTTGCTGTCTAGGATAATATGGGCCCTGAAACCCAAAGACCCCACTACCAAGAACCTTTACGACGCCATAGTCATACTAGAGAGGATGATCAACAGCCTGGAGTCCTCGAAGAGGAGCCTTAAAGCTGTCGTAGACGAGCACGCGAAGAGGTCTAAGATGGCCGCCCAGGACGGGAAGACGGAGTTCCAAGCGATTTTCGACGAGGAAATAAAGCACATCTCTAGCCTAATGGCCATATTCGAGAAGGTCACCTACGACCTCCTCAGGGTGAGGTACAGGCTCGAGACACTGACACTAGTCGAAGAGCCCATGAAGATGCTGCCAGAGGTCATAAGGGAGCTACAAGACTTAAGGCCCGAAGTAGAGAGGATAGCGCCCGAGCTCACGACTATGCTCAACGAGGTCGAGAGGAAGGTCTCCAGTATAATGGCTGTCTCCAACCTGGGGACATCTACGCTAACTCTATCAATACCCAAGAAGCATGTACAAGAGGCACAAGGAGACGCGAAGACTGCTGCCGCACAGCTACCTCCTCTCCCACCTACGGAGACCCCTCTCTCAAGTAAGCAGGGTCGAACAGAAAAAAGAGAAGTGGCCGTGGAGACGTCCGTCCCTATAAACGTTATTGCCCAGTGGGTGCTCGACGAACTGAGGAGTAGCGGCGGAATCTTGGACTTGCCCTCCTTTACGTCCAAGTTTAGGGTGAGCAAGGAAAAGGTCTTCGAAGCGCTGAGATACCTGGAGGAGAAAGGAGTAATTAAGGTTAAGCGGTATTGAACTGACCCCCCTTTTTCCTCGGGGTGTACCCGATGGCCATGCACTACTTAGTCGAGAAAGGAACCGAGTACGCTAGGCTCGCGGTCGAGCTAGACAAGAAAGGGGAGTACGAGAAGGCCATAAAGTACTACAAGGCCGCTATCGAGCTCTTCTCCAAGTACTTATCGCTCTACCCGGATAACTCGCTAGCAGACTTCTACAAAGACTTGATCGCCAAGTACAAGTTGAGGATCGAAATACTTGAGAAACACATGGAAAAGGCCAGCGTTGCTGGGGGCTCGCCTGGAGACGCCTCTAAAGACGACGTAGAGGTCTTGATGCCGGACAAGAGGAGTAACAAGAAGAAGTTCGACGACCTAGTCGACCTGGAGGAAGTGAAGAAGGCCCTGAAGAGGGCAGTCATCTACCCTGTAAAGACGCCACACCTATACCCGCTCGGGTGGCCCAAAGGCATACTCCTGTTTGGTCCGCCCGGCTGCGGGAAGACGGAGATATCTATTGCGCTAGCCAACGAGATAAATGCGGCGCTCATAAACGTGAGCCCCGCGACAATTATGAGCAAGTGGCTTGGAGAGTCGGAGAAGAACGTAGCCAAAGTGTTCAACAAGGCCAGGGAGATCGCCTCTAGCGGTATCCCGGTCATCATTTTCATCGACGAAGTAGACGGTCTGTTCCAAGAGTACAGCGACGAGGTCGGCGGCGAGAAGAGGATGCGGAACCAGTTCTTGATGGAGATGGACGGTTTGAAGGAGAAAGAAAACAGTAAGCTACCACTGTTTGTAATCGGCGCCACCAACAAGCCGTGGAAACTCGACATAGGCTTCATCAGGAGGTTCGAGAAGAGGGTGTACGTGCCACCGCCGGACAAGGAGGTCAGGAAGGCGCTCTTCAAGTACTATATCGACAAGCTCTCTACCGTCTATAAAGCCGACGAGCTGGACCTGGACAAGCTGGCCGAAATGACCGAGGGGTACAGCTCCGCCGACATCGCCTCTATCGTGAAAGAGGTGCAGAACAACATCGCGGAGGAGTTGAACGAGAGGCAAGACGGGAAGACCTCGGGCAGCATCGAGAGGAGGCTCACTATGGAGGACTTCATCCAGGTGATAAACAGAAGGAAGCCGAGCATATCGCCGAAGATGATCGAGGCCTACAAGATATGGTACGAGCAACACGGAGCTACGTGAGCTTAGTTCATAAACCCCCTTGCAGAACATTATTGGTGAGGCGATGAAGCGAGTCATGCCTCTTGAGCTCGTGATCGGCTCAGGGGTAGACGAGCCGATGACCCAGGGCAGCGCAACGTATTCGGCGTCAGTCTTTTAGGTGGATCTCGACAACGTCCTTGTCCATTAATACGTGGTCGAGCCCGACCTTCTCGCCGGGGTACTTCGACGAAGGACCCCATATCCTGGCGTAGTGGAAGTTCTTAACGAAGTCCTCGTGGATGCGCCTGGCGACGTCTAGCACCGTTGCCCCTCTCTTGAGGATGAGCGGCTTATTCGAGACTCCTCCGTGAGGAGACTTTGTGTAGACGCGGATGATCTCCAGCTCCCTGAAGATCAGCTCGCCCAGCTTGTCGAGGCCCTCACCAGTCAGCGCTGACACCCCTACGACCACGCCAGAAACGCCAGCCTTGCTCACGAGCTCCTGGACGGCCGCCTTGTCGCCGAGATCGATCTTGTTAACCACGGTGACCGAGGGCTTGTATAGGACGTTTCCGAAGATCGCGTGCTCGACGTCGTCGAGGCTTACGCTACCTATAATCCTGACGTGCGCGTTGTAGATGTTGTAGGACGCCAGAAGCTTCTTTACGTCCTCGACAGTGGCGTTGACGAGCTCGCCCATCATGGTAACCCTTATACCCACTTTCCCGGTCTTGAACCTCTCGATCTCCACCCTACCTTTCGGCTTTGTAAGCAGTATCCCAGCCGACTCCAGCTCCTTTCTCAACGCCAGGTAGTCGCTTACGACGTCCCTGGTAGCGTCTAGGACCAATAGGATCAGGTCAGCGTTTCGGCAGAGACCCATGACCTTGGTGTTGTACGGGCCTTTACCCGGCAATATCGGTGGGGTGTCGACCAGCTGGAAGTATATGTCTTCGTACCTCAACATACCTACCTGGGGGAACGTCGTAGAGAAGGGTACTTCGGAGACTCTCGTTTTAGCACCTGTCAGTTTATGGACTAAAAGGCTCTTACCCGAGTTAGGTAGCCCAACGAGTACTACCTGGGCAGCCCCCTCCTTCTCTACAAGGAAGCTTACCCCCCGCCTGGTAGCCTTCCTCTTCCTCTCCTCCAGCTCGTCTCTCAGCTCGGCTAGTCTTTTAGTAGCCCACTCCCTCAGGTTCTCGGTCCCCTTGTGTTTAGGGACCGCGGATAGGAACTCTTCGAGGGCTTTGATCTTTTCCTCCAGAGTCCTAGCCTCGAGTACTTTCAGCCACTTGGCCTTGGCCTCGGCTGGAAGGTTCGTCACCATCTAGGTCTCACCCCTCTTAATGTAGTCGAGGAGGCTTCTAGCACTCTTCTTCCACCATGAGGGGGCAAGTCTCTCCAGGTTCCTCCACTTCCTTCTCACTATGAGTGGTGGTGGGCTTAGCTTAGAGTACTCGGTCACCCACTTAACCGTCTTCGGGTCAGCGGAGTAGCCTGAACCGAAATCGCCGAAGAGGACTCTACCAGGCTGGATACTCTCGTCTCTGAGCGTTTTGGCTATTATGCTCGCCAGGGAGACCACCGGGTACTTGGAGTCGGCCTTTGGCTCCATGACGAATACCGCTAGCTTGTCCCCGTAGAGCTCTATGGAAAAACGTCTGAGCTTGGACTCCCCGCCCTTTATCTCGTCGACATAGATCTCGACCTCCCCGCCTCTCCACGCTAACTCGCGGATCAGGAGAAGCACCGTCTTGGCGGCCTCTAACGTGGCCGTGTTTAAGTTCTTCGAATCTATTTCGGCGGCGTGGACGTAGATCGAGACGAAAGACATCGGAACTTCGCTTAGGACTGCCGCCCTTGCCTTGGACCTTGCGCCGGGAGACAAGGCCTTGCTATCCCTGACGCCGAGCTGTTCGAGTATATTTATTACGCTACTAGACACTGCTACGCCGGTAACTACCATATCCCCGATTAAAGGCCCTCTCCCCGCCTCGTCTATCCCTATGACGAGTCTATGTTTTGTCAAGACAGATGTTGACCTCTTCTACGCCGCTTGATCTAACAAGCTCGGTGTAGCCTGTGAATTTAAATGAGCAATCGCAGTTTAAAACGAGTTCCGGTGGGTACATTACGTAGAGCTTGAGCATGTTCTCCTCGCCGAAATCGCTGACCTTCACCAGCACGACCTCCTCGTCTATACTCCGCGCCAGCCCTCTAACAAGCCTCTCGACGCCTCTAGTATACATGAGTACTTTCCTCGTGCCCTTGTATTTCTTGACCTCGGCTAGGTCGTCGCAACCCTGCGATGCTAGCACTACTACGTACATCGGGCACTCCTAGCCTAGGGTTCTGCCAGAGTTTATTAAAATACTTGGTAACACCTCTTATTAGTGGTCGAACGTCAGGTGTAGGTCTTGGGTAAGTTCTTTGGCACAGATGGGATTAGAGGCGTCGTCAACGAGACCCTAACACCCGAGTTCGTCTTGAAGATGGCCCAGGCCATAGGCAGCTACTTTGGAGAGGGGTCTAAAGTCGTCATCGGCAGGGACTCTAGGGCTGGAGGCGACATGATCAAGAGTATCGTGATAGGGGGTCTGTTGTCGGCGGGGGTCAAAGTATACGACGCCGGTTACACTCCGACACCCGCGCTCCAGTACTGTGTTAAAAAAGAGGGTTTTGACGGAGGCGTGATGATCACCGCGAGTCACAACCCACCGGAATACAACGGGATAAAGGTGATCGGGCCGGACGGCGTCGAGATACCCAGGGAACACGAAGACGAGATCGAAGACATCTACCTGAACAGCAAGTTCAGGGTTTCTAGCTGGAGGAGCGTGGTGAACGACGTCGTCGAGTTCAAGGTGTGTAACGACATATACGTGGAGGGCGTCGTCAAACTCGTTGACAGAGACCTCATAGCGAAGGCGGGCTTCAAAGTAGTTGTAGACCCCGTCAACAGCGTTGGCGCCTTGACCACGCCCAAGATCGCTATGAAGCTCGGCGTCAAGGCCGTGGTCGTCAACGGCACGCTAGACCCCCTCTTCCCCGCCAGGAGCCCGGAGCCCACGCCTGAGACGCTCGTGGAGACTGCGAAGCTGGTTAAGGACTACGGGGCCGTAGCAGGATTTGCACACGATGCCGACGCGGACAGGGTCATAGTGATAGACGAAAACGGGGTCGTGCAGTGGGGGGATAGGACAGCCGCGCTCTTGGCTTACTACCTGAAGAAGGAACGGGGCGAAAAGGGGTCTAAGGTCTTCACGGCGGTCTCTAGCAGTACCGTGATCGAAGACGTGCTTAAGCCTCTGGGCGTCAGTGTAGTGTGGTTGAAGGTCGGGAGCGTCGACATAGCCCACGAGATGAAGAAACACCAAGACGCGTTGTGCGGGTTCGAGGAGAACGGCGGGTTCATGTACCCCCCGCACCAGTACGTTAGGGACGGTGGGATGACTATGGCGCTGTTCCTCGAGATGCTCGCGAGGCTCAGGGCTAAACCTAGTGAGCTGTACGGCATGTTGCCCAAGGTCTACGTCTTGAAGAAAAAGTACGGCATGGACAGGGAGACTGCGCTGAAAGTAGTCGAGAGGGTGAAGGAGGAGTTCAAGAACGAGAGGCAGATAACCGTAGACGGCGTCAAGGTGATTGGCAGAGGCTACTGGGTGCTCGTCCGTCCAAGCGGCACAGAGCCCCTCCTTAGAGTGATGCTGGAGGCGGAGAGCGAGAGTAAAGCTAGGGAGATAGTTGAGAGGATAGAGAAGATCATCGGCGAAGTAACGAGGGCGAGAGCATGATGCGCTATTGGGGCGTAGACTTTATACGGTGCGTCGAGTGTAAGTACCACCCTCTCCAGCTAGTGGTGTTGGAGTCCGAGGAGCAAGACGTCGATGTTACAGGGCTGGAGTTCCCTATATGCCGTAATTACTGTGCCTACTTGAACAAGCCCGTAGTCAAGGGGGAGCAGTACCCGTGCGACAGGTGTTTAAGAGTAGGCATCAAGACGGGCGTTCTCTACTGTCCTAACTGCGGCAGGTGGTACCCGATCAAGAACGGTATAGTCTACTTGCTACCGGACAAGAAGAGGAAGGCCGAGTCAGACCTCAAATTCCTGGAGGCTTATAGAGACAAGCTCCCCAGCCACGTGGTCTACGAGGGGAAGCCGTTCAACTTGTCCAAGACTCATGGGGGCTAGAGCTTATTAGGGTAGCTACCAATTACACCTTAACAATCAGCCTGGATGTGGGTTGCAATGGGGGACATCTTCGCAAACCTAGAGGCGTGGGTTAAGAGGCAACAGGAGGTCAAGGAGGGGTTCAAGAAGGCGGAGGCGGACTACAAAGAGGCAGATAGACTCGCCCTGATACTGCTGTCTAGAATGGCCTTCCAGCACATGATGAGGACTATAGAGGCCTTCGACCAGTGGTTGAAAGACCCGGCTATCACAGCTCACATGCCGAGGGAGATGCTGGTGGAGCTGTGGGAGAAGCTTAGGGTGCTACTCTACGGTCTCATAGACCTAGACATCGAGCACACGAGCAGGTACAGCGAGTTCTTGAAGAAATTGTCGGCGGAGGGTAAACTAAACCCGCTGTTGTTCTACGAGAAGGGGGAGAAGGAGCCCAAGAGGGTACAGCTCCAAATATAGCATTA
>NZ_JBMFLY010000010.1:14534-26720 GCF_049970955.1 Thermogladius sp.
AAATATAGCATTACTTGAATCAGAGGTTTCGAGCTCCTAGTTATGCTTTGGACGCCCTTCTCTTGACCTTGATCTCGACTTCCGTATCGATAGGGGCGATTTTGGTCTTAAGCTCGTTGACGAGCTTCTCTATGGTCTCCTTGTCGTTCTTAAGGGTTGTCTCAAGGTGTTTCCCTAGGAACTCCCTGCCTAGGCTACTTACAGACAGTTTTTTCTTCTCGTTTACCTCAAGTAAGCCGAGGTACTTGAGAACTGAGAGGTCGCTTGATAAGTCCTTGCTCGTCGGGGTCTGGCCTATGACGACGAAGTTGTAGCCGAGGTCGTACCCGTTTTGCCGCATATGGTAAAGGAGGTGTATCAGTGCTTTTTCGCTTATGTCCTTGAACAGGGAGGTGATGTATAGGAGCTTTATTAGCCTAGGGCTTTTCTCGACGTCGCTTAACGTCACAACATGCCTTGTAACGATCTTTAGCTCCTTGCTCTTGGAGGTTTGTGGTTGCTGCGGTTTGGACACTAGCCACACCCGCCTTGTACCTATTACGTTATCACGGCCTATAAAATTGAGTCGCAACATTGTACCGGCGAAGTATTTGAGCCGATACGTCATCTCTAATAGTCTAGTGAGAAAAACAGTTGCGTGATGGTCAGGTTTGGGGGAGGTAAGAGGAGAACTGGAAAGACTAGATGTGGCACGGGTCCTAGAGACGGTAGCGTCGAATAACCCGAGTCTCAGAAGCGAGGTCGACAGAGTCAAGGAAATGTATGATAGGCTTAGTGGACTCCAACTATACGTTTTGAACCGCGAGGTTTCTTTTGGGGCCTACCTTCTCCTCTACAGGTTGACGCAATTAGCCTACGCCGTCGAAAGGGGCTTCGACAGCATCACCGTTGCGTCCCTGTTGAGAGACCTTGGGAACACCCTAGAGGAGACGTATGCTCGTGCTCTCAGAAGCAGCAGGTTACAGAGATTACAATTCGCCGCCCCTGTTGTGCTGTCCTCAATAGCGTTTCTCCTATGCTACGCGAGTTCCGGTCTATTCGTCCCGCTACTCTCGTTCATACTGGGGGCTATCGCAGTACCCCTCTTCGCTTTGTCTGCGACGTCTTCATACCTGTTGGACATATCAGGCGGGCTGTTGGGGCTTTCCACCTCGTTTGAACAAGGGTATGACGCCCTCACGATCACTCTCTACGCATTGATCGTGGTCACCAACGCTACGTACCTGGTGCTTTTCGAGGCGGCCAGGTCTGGGGGAGGCGCATTCCCAAGGCTTGTCTCCAGCTACATGCTCCTAAAGGAGTATCTGGTCTTCGTAGACGCCGGTAGCGTGGAGGTCGACGAGGAGGTCTTAAAGCTGTTCGCGAGAAACTATGGAGAGATAGGCAAGGACCTGCTGCTCTACAAGATCAACGCGTTGAGGGCCACAGGGTTCTCGAGTGATGAGATAACGAGGAGGATTAGAGCCCTACTCGATAGCTACAAGGAATAAAACGACCACTTCTAATTATAGTAAAGTATTGATTGCGGGTTTTGCGCTACCTAGTGTGATAGGAGGTGTGAGCCATGCCAGAGATTAAAGTGGAGACTATCAGGAGGAGGGCCAGGATCAGTACCCACAGCCACATAAGGGGGCTGGGACTGGACGAGAAAGGTAGGGCCTTACCTGTTGCGGACGGGTTGGTGGGGCAGAGAGAAGCTAGGGAGGCAGCAGGCATAATAGTACAAATAGTCAAGTCGGGCAGGATGAGCGGCAGGGGCATCCTCTTCGTCGGTCCTCCTGGTACCGGCAAGACGGCGCTGGCTATCGCGATCGCGAGAGAGCTCGGCGAAGATACACCGTTTGTTGCAATGAGCGGTAGCGAGATTTACAGCAGCGAGAAGAAAAAGACGGAAATACTCATGGAGGCTCTACGCAGGTCTCTAGGCGTGAGGATAAGGGAGAGAAGGCTTGTCTACGAAGGCGTTGTCAAGGACATCAAAGTCAAGAGAGTAAGGCACCCCATGGCACCCTACCTCACTATACCCCGTGAAGCGCGCATAGTACTAGCGACAAAGGACGAGGAAGTCCCGCTCACGGTCGGCGAGGAGATAACCGAGCAGATAATCGAGATGGGGGTTAGAAAGGGTGACGTGATATGGATCGACGCAGAGACAGGCAGGGTCTTCAGGGAGGGCAAGGCGAAGGACTTCGCTGAGGCGAAGACGTACGACGTGGAGACCAAGAGGCTTGTCGAGATACCTCGCGGCCCGGTCAAGAAGGAGAAAGAGATAGTCAGGACCCTTACGCTACATGAGCTGGACACGATCGTTGCCTCCCAGAGGGCGTTGATAAGCTTCTTTGGTTTCGCCTTCGAGAAGGAGATACCGCCGGAGGTTAGGAAAGAGGTCGACGAGACGGTTAGGAAGTGGATCGAGAGCAATAAGGGCGAGATAGTCCCCGGAGTCTTGTTCATAGACGATGCCCACATGCTCGATATCGAGGCTTTCAGCTTCTTGACAAGGGCGATGGAGAGCGAGTTCTCCCCCTTGATCATCCTAGCGACCAACAGAGGGATGGCCAAGATAAGGGGTACGGACATCGAGTCCCCGCACGGCATCCCCCTAGACCTCCTCGACAGGTTGTTGATAATACCAACGAGACCTTACACCCCTGAAGAAATGAGGGAGATAATCAAGATTAGAGCCGAGGAGGAGGACATCAAGCTGACCGACGAAGCTCTAGAGGAGCTGGTCAAGCTCGCTACCGAGACGAGCTTGAGGTACGCTGTCCAGCTCCTGGAGCCCGCCTATATAATAGCCGGCGAGAACGGTAAGGAGCAGGTAGGGGTCGAAGAGGTGAGGAGGGCGAGACAGCTATTCATAGACTTGACAGCCAGCGTTAAGTACTTGAAAGAGTTCGAGTCCAAGTTCTTAAAGTGAGAGTTAATGACGACCCTCAAAGAGAAAAGAGTAGCCGGTCTACTGAGGGATCTCTACGTCCTAAGTAGCAAGACCCCTAGACACGAGTCATCGATACTTGGCTCGATGACCACTCCGCCAGACCCCTTAGCACTTCACGCGTTCAGCGTTTTTTCGCACACGAACCTGGCGGACATCGAGCTCTTCCCGCCTCTCAAAGACATGTACAGGGAAGTCCTCGAATTCGCGGCCGCTTTGTATGGGTCTGGCAAAGGCTACGTCACGGCTGGCGCTACCGAGTCCAATATAGTGGCGCTCTTTGTCGCGAGGGAACTCCACGGGAAGGGGAGTAGCGTTGTTCTAGCCCCCGACACTGTCCACTTGTCTGTAGAGAAGGGTTGCAGGCTATTAGGCTGTAAACTCGTGAAAGTCCCGACAGGGAACAAACCAGTCGACCCAGGGCTACTCGAGGACTACGTCCGAGTTCACAAACCCTTCGCGATCGTTGTGACGGCAGGCACCACGGAGCTAGGTCTGGTGGACCCGCTGAGAGAGGTGGCCAAAATAGCTTCAGAGCACGGCGTCTACCTACACGTCGACGCGGCTTACGGGGGATTGATCGTACCGTTCCTGTACGAGAAGGGGCTTCTTAGAGACAACGTCTACTTCTACCCGGGTGTCTCGAGCATCGCGGTTGACTTCCACAAGTTCGCGGCGGTCCCCCCACCGGCCGGGCTCATACTGTTCTCTAGCGACGAGTACCTGGATAAGAGCTGCTTCGAATACTCCTACACGCTCTCGGGGAGGACGTGCGGCATACTGGGGACCAGACCCGGAGGTAGCCTAGCAGGCATCTGGGCTGTCGTCAAAGCGGTGGGAGTAGAACGTCTAAGGGAGAGGGCGCTATGGGCGTATAGAGTGGCCGCAGACCTCTACGAAAGGATTAGTTCACTACGCGGATTCGAGGTTGTCAAGCCTCAAACAACCATTGTGGCCTTCAGGCATAGGTGGGTGGACAGCCTGGCTCTCCTTGGGCACCTGGCCGAGAGAGGCCTGTTTGTCTACAAGGCGCCCAGCATCCGCGGGTTGAGAGTCGTGGTAATGCCCCACTTCAACGAGCATTTGATCGGCAGGTTCCTGGACGCCCTAGACGAAGTAGCGAGGACAACTCCCGATGCCTAGTCTCGGCCTCATCTATAGATCGTTGAACGAGGACGACTTCAAGGTTCTCAGGGCGATGGAGAGGCTCTCAAAGAGGCGGGACCTCATCCCGCTAGAAGACATCGTCAGGGAGACCAGGTTATACGAGGAGAAAGTCTCGCTTGTGCTGTACAAGCTCCACAAGCTCAAACTAGTAAAGTCGGCTTTGACGGGGTCCTCCAGGTCTTTTAGGCTGACGTACCTGGCCCTCGATATGCTAGCGTTGAAGAGTCTCGTTGACCAGAACATTATATCCGCCATAGGTGATAAGGTGGGCGTCGGTAAGGAAAGCGACTTGTACAAAGCCATGTCACCCAGTGGAGAAGTACTGGTTATAAAGTTCTTGAGGATCGGCCGCTCCAGCTTTAGGAGGACGAGACTTCTGAGGAGCTGGGCCCAGTCGCCGACAACCACGTGGTTTGAGCAGTCCAAGGTCGCGGCCGAGAGAGAGTACAAGGCGCTGGTCGACCTCTATAGCAACAAGGCGAACGTGCCCAGGCCCTATGGCTTCAACAGGCACGCGACAGTAATGGAGTTCATCGACGGAGTCGAGCTGTTCCGCAGGCCGCCGCTTAGAGACCCATTGAAGGTCTTGGAGCAGATCTTCGAGACGCTGAAGATAGCTTATTCGAAAGTAGGCATCGTCCACGGGGATCTGAGCGAGTACAACATAATCGTGTCAAAAAATGAAGAGAGGCCATACATCATCGACTGGCCTCAATACGTGTACAAGGAGGAGCCCAACGCCCTCCCTCTACTCAGCAGGGATGTCAAGTACATACTGCGGTTCTTCGGCAAAGTGTACGGCGTCGGCAGGGACCCGGACGAAGTCGTTAGGTATATCACGGCCTAACCTCGAAGGGAAGTGGTACGAGACTTCGGGAATTATTAAATAAGGCGTGAAATACTTGCATGTTTGTTGGCTGACAGTGCTCCAAGGGCTGGCATTTTGTCCCAGTACGGTGGTCCAACTAACAGGGGCTCGGAGGACGTATGCGTAATAGGCGTGGACATTCAGCCAGGTCACTCACCCTCGTCCACTCAAGCGGCTAAGTACTCGGTCGTCGTTCTGAGGAACAACGAGGTCAAACAGGAACTGAGAGACGCGACTCTCGGTAAAATAATTAGGCTCGCGTGGGAGTGCGGGAAGGCGATCGTCGCCGTCGACAACATCTACGAGCTCGCGCCCGATAAAAAGAGCCTACTAAAGCTCTTCGAAATGCTCCCGGAATCCACGGAGATCGTACAGGTCACGGCTGGGGTAGAAGGATTCAGGAGCCTCGAGGAGATCAAGAGGAGTTTAGGCCTAGACGACCTGAACACCTCAGACCCGCTGTCCTCAGCTCGCATAATAGCGTATGCCGCTAGTAGAGGTGTGGGTCTCAAGATCGGGAGGCGCGTCACGAAGACGAAAATCGTTGTTACACGGGGTAGAAGTGTAAGCCACGGTGGTATGAGCCTGAACAGGTATCTAAGGAGTATTAGGGCCGGGATACTCTCGGTTACGAAGGACATAAAGAAGGTGCTCGACGAGAAAGGGTTGGACTACGACCTGTATATCAGGAGGAGTAAGGGGGGTCTAGAGAGGAGCGTCTTCATAGTCTACGCTCCGCGCGATGAGTTGTATGGGCTGGTGAGACCTATTAAGAGCAAGGGGGTGAAAGTAGTAATAAAACCCCTAGCGGACGTCTTCGTCGGGGAGGAGGACAAGGAAACCCCGATCAGGCCCGTAATCGTTGGAATAGACCCTGGCATGACCACGGGCTTGGCCATTATAGACCTCGATGGTAGGGTCCTACACGCCTCGTCCTACAGGGGTATAGACAGGTCCGCTATAGTAAACATCATATCTGAGTACGGTATACCCGTTGTGGTCACCAGCGACGTTAACAGCCCACCAGACCTCGTCGAGAAGATCGCGGCCCAGACGGGCTCGGTTCTTATATCGCCTCCCAGGGACCTGGAGGCGAGCGAGAAACAAAGGCTACTCGAGAAAGCCGTCAGTCTGAACAAGGACCTGGAGCTAAAAGACTCTCACGTCAAAGACGCGGTGGCGGCCGCTTACAAGGCGTTGAACATGATCTCGGATAAGCTATTAGTGGTGAGGAGGTACGCGAGACACTATAGATTCAAGAACAGCCTACCCTACATACTGAGGGACATCTTGAAGGGAAGACCTGTAAACGAAGTGATAGAGAAGTACATCGAGATAGAGCTCAAGAAATCCTCGGCACCCGCCAAGCCGGTAGCCCTTATCGAGCGACAAGGAGCACAGGAGCCAAGCGACACTCTAGCGTTGAAACAGAGACTCGTAGAATTGGAGGCCCTAGTAAAGTCCCTGGAGAACAAGCTAGCCGAGAAAGAGGAGGCTCTAAGGGACCTCGAGCTCGAATTAAAGCTCTTAAGGAGTAAAAAGTGGGACGAGGAGTGCGAGAGAAGGATTTACATGCTGACAAACGAGATCGGCGAGCTGAGGAAGAGCGTTGAGGACAAGGAGAGGAAGATCAACGAGCTGGCCGAGACGCTGAACAGGTTGTCTAAAGCCCTCAAGGAGGTGTCCGAGGGCAACTTGCTAGTTGTCCCAAGGTTTAGAAAACTCCCTGACGCGCTAAAAGTCACTCCACCACAGCCCGTCGTCTTCGTGGACGAGGTCGGGGTGTTGGATGAGGAGACTCTCAAGTACTTGAAGTCGAACAAGATAGTCGTCTTGACCCGTAAGAAGGGTATTAGCTACACGCCGGCAGCAATTATAGAGTACAATCCTGTCGTGGAGTTCAACGACGTGGTTATAGTCGAGAAGAGGGTCATTAGCGAAGGCCAGAAGCTTTGGAGCGACATCGAGAAACAGGAGAGAGAGGACGAGCTTAATCGCGTGCTCAAACTCATTGAGGAGTATCAAGCCGAGCGCATGAAAAAACTCGGTGTCAAGCGCTTCGACAGATCAATATAGTGTAACTTTACCCTCGAGTATCAGCTTCGTGATGTCCCTGATGTTGTCTAGCTCGTTGTTAACAACACCCTCGATCTCGCTAACTATGTGAGAGGGCAAGTCGGTCTTGGAGAAGTCTAGCGGGATCATCTTAACGCTGACTACTTGGGGGCTGTCTATGGGCTTACCTATCTGGCTCAAGATCTCCACGTAGACGTCTTTCACGTAATCGCTAGACACCTCGTATATTTTCTTCGCGAGGATCTCCGCCAACACGTTGTATATCTTGCCGACGTGGTTAACCGGGTTCTTGCCAGCCGTGGCCTCCAAGCTGATCGGCCTCATAGGCGTTATCAGCCCGTTAGCCCTATTGCCACGGCCTGTAGCCCCGTCGTCCCCGTGCTCGGCGCTAGTCCCCGTAACGGTTAGGTACACTACGCCTCTTTCGGGCATGTCTGCTGTGTTGACGTGTACCTCCACGTTGTAATCCGGCATGACTTTCGACGCCAGGTCCAAGACGTCCTCGGCTACCTGTTGCTTGTAGTTCAAGTACTCGCCGACGTCCTTGACCTGGCTGTCGATGAACGCGACGGCTATGGTCAGTCTCACCTTCTTGTCCACCCTTAGACCCATCACCTTGATGTCCTCACCCACGGCTGGGAGCTTTTTCTTGTAATCGCGAGAGTTGAGAAGCCTCTCGGTCTCGCGGACTAGCTGCTCTAGTGGTGTAAGCGGGTAGAAGCCGACCCCGATACTGGTGTCGTTGGCCAGGGGTACACTTCGTTTACCCGCCTCGAACACGGCGACGAGGTCGGCGCTCCCCTTCCTGACCATGTAGTCTACTACTACGTGCGAGTCCGGGTCTAGATACCTCATGTTCTCTCTAATCCAGTCCCTAACCGCCTTGACGATGATACTGCCAAACGGCACTCTCTCGACGCCGCTCTCGGTTCTAACCTCCGTAGTGGCTCTACCGGCCACAATAATGTAGATCGGTTCGATGACCTCGCCTCCACCGAAACGGGGGTTGGCCTGACCGCCCACGAGCAGTGTTTTGTCAAGGTTGTGGTGTAGGATCGTCCCGAACTCCTTTAAGTAGTACTGGCAGAGAGCCCTCGAGGCAACTTCGCTAGCCGAGTCCGCTATATAGTCGGGGTGCCCCAACCCCTTCCTTTCAACTAGCTCTACACGCATGTCCCTGACGCTTTGAAATTTTATCGCTTCAACGACTATGTTTCTCGCCACTTCAATCACCAATAGCCCAGGTTGTTTCCTTAATTAATAGAACCGAAGATTTTATAATTAACTATGATTAACCTCAAGTCTTGACAGTTTTCACTACTACGGAGGGGCCCGGCAGACGCTCAATTATGTCGTTGACCGAGATAAACTCGCTGGCCAGCCCCTTCACGATCAAACCGTAGACTTCCTTCGCAACAGTCTCGACAGGCTGGTCGGACGGCCTCAGAACCACGTATGAGACGGTCCTGCGCTTGACGAGGTCCTCAGGGCCCGTGAACAGCCTGTAGTAGACCCCGTAGACGCTACTCTCAACCTTCTCGACCCCCAGCGCCAACTCGAGGGGTATGCTCAGGTAGTTTCTTTTACCGTAGACCATGAACGAGCCCTTTGGCAGGTACTCCCCGCTCGGGGGCGACTTGGAGACCTGTCCCCCCCTCACCCAGAACACATCTACGGACGCTAGGCCAGCCCTCCAAGCTTTAGAGTAGCAGGCGGTCAGGTACGCTGCTTCGCGTATATCGGTCTCGGGCACGTCCCTGCCGCGGGCCTTCACTACAACCACCGGTGCCCCGTGTACATCGGCGTGGAGGAATATGTCGCTCTCCTCCATGTACTTCCTGTACAACGTCTCGTTCTGGTCGGCGTCGCGCCCACCTATAGCCAGGAACCCGTTGCTCGTAATCGTCCAGTGAAACCTCTCGTACCACTCTCTAGGCCTTATCACAAGTCTGGGCTCCTCCAGCGGCGCCTCGCCTATTCGTTTCAGCTGATCCTCCATTTCACGCTTTTTGTTCATAGCTGTCTCGAGCTTCCTCTCCAACTCGCCGATCCTCTTTTTAATCTCGATGACGTTTCCTTTGAGGTCTAGCCTTATGTCAAGCCACACGGTTGAGTCCCCGACTTTTACGAGGACCAACCCCTTGTCCGCTTGGTAGGACTCGACCCCGCTACACCTCTCTGGTACCGACTCCCAGCCGATAGTCCTTCTGACTTCTTGGGCGCAAAGGAGTGCCTGCTCGACTAGAGCGTAGTTTTCGTAAATGGTGTTCAGAATGCTCCTGTACTCATCTAAGTCTTTTTGGAAAGCCGAGATGTGTTGCTGTATTTCTTCTATGGCCCTCTTTAGTTCGGCCGCCTTCTCGCCTACTTTCCTCAACGTAGTCTCTCTAGCAACCCTCCTCTCGTAGTGTCCGAAGAACGTGTCTACAGCAGCGTTGAAGTCTAAGGCTTTGACGCTCAGTCCGTACTCCTCAATGAGGACGCTTGGCTTGAATGATGTGAACAGGAGGGGCTCATCAGACGCGGCGTAGACCAGGAAGCCGTTGCCGTTCTCGGCCTCTTTTACTACCTCGTTGTACAACCCGGCTAGGTTCTCGAGGTCCTTGCGCGCGATGTCCGCGGGCTTCGCGCTTTTCAGCTCGAATAGCCCGGCCCTGAAAGCGAGTTCTTCGGCGACGTAGCCTGGTAGCCCCCAACCACGGGTCAACCCCTTGATTAGGGTGTCGTGCTCTAGGAGGACCTCCACGAGCTTCTCGGAGGTGGGGGGTAGCCCTCGTGCTGGAGGGGGTTGGTACCTTACCCCGCGCTTTATAACTCTGTCCCTGAGCTCCATTTGTCTAGATGCGAACAAGATCTTCTCCTCGGAGTTCGCTATTACGACAACGCCTCGCGGTAGAAGCTCAATAAACATGCTGTACTTTTCAGACCCCTTGGCGAGCTCTACTCTTAGTACCCTCTCCCAACCAACCTGTCTGACACCGAGGACCTTGACGTTGTCGAGGTGCTTCCTCACGAATATTGCGAGGGGGTCTACCTTCTTTTCAGAGGGCACTATATTTGACAGGTGGAACCTAACGCCCGGTTCCAGCTTAATGTTCACCACACCCTCCCTGCACCTGACCTTCGCCAACCAGTAGAACTGAACCCTGTAGAAGTTGTCGAGGTAGCAGTCCTTGAGCATGTCGTTGTAGAGCCTGGCCGCAACATACACGTCTATGACATCCATGCTACTTTTCTCTAGACCCCTCACCGTATATCTCCTCCACGATCTCTGGGGGTAGACGTCTGTACCTAATGTAGTACTCCAGCCCGGGCGCCAGGAGAGGCCTGCCTTCAACTAGCGGGTAGCGGTATGGGAGGTACACATAGCCGTGGTCGGTTTCCACGGTGACGCCGTCGACGAACCCCAGCCCCGTAAGCCCCCTGTTCCTGAACAAATACATGATGTAGTAAACAGTGCCGTCTATGCTGAACTGTTGCTCACCAATGTTTCTAGCCTCGCATTCGGGGAGCTTTGACGTAATATAGGTATAAGTTCTCCCCCGGGGCGGGTGATCGCCGAGGATACCGCCCACTACGAAGTACCGAGCGCGTAGGAAGTCCTCGTATTCGATTCTTCGAGACGCTCTGGGGTCCAGTATGATCACCTCGCTCGCTTTTAGGACGCCGCTCTTTACCAGTCTCACCACGCTCTCGTTGACGACCCTTCCATACCTGCTGAGCAGTCTTGTGTAGTTTGGGGGCACGTTCGTGAAGACCAAGTTCTCCCTTCCAGCGATAGCACTGGCGTGCCTGTACTCCAAGATCAGCCACGGGCTCAGGGCTTCCTCGAGGTGTTCAATCACTATTATCGGCGACCCCATAGCTCCCTCCTCCTCGCTTCAAGCTGGTTAACGGGTTGGTTCATGTACTCTGCGGCCGTTGTTAGCCTGACACGCACGCCTCTCAACGATAATGCTCTCTCTACCGTCTCAAAAACCCACCTGTAGTCAAGGTCTCTGAGGAGGTGGTGGTCAACTATGATCGTGGACTCATCCGGCAATGAGGAGGCCACTTCGAGCAGTCCCTGGACGCCCTTCTCTATTTCGGGCTCGGGCGTTTTCAGGTCTCTCAAATAGGTGGGGGGCCCGCTAATAATTAGAACGTCGGGCCTCGCCTTTTTTAGGAACTCGACACCCGCGTTGGACATCGGGCCCTGCGCGTCGCTCGCGTGTACAAGGACTTTCCCGCCCGCTCTTATAACTGTGTAGACCAAGTAACCTAGTCTCGTGTTCTCCGACCCGTGTGGAAGTGGAGGCGAGAACTCTATGGTTAGGTCTCGATCGATCCTGAAAGACCTGCCGTCGGCGATCTCGAGGCCTCTGACCTTGCTTGAAACCCCTCTCGTAACGAACAGACTGTACGCCCTCGCTCTTTGGCTGAAGTTGATATTCCTCGTGAAGTCTTTTGCTAGAACAACCTTGCCGGTGTAGAGGTCCTCCTCGCCTCTCCTATACAAGAAGTGGTCTCTGTGGTAATGGCTCACGACGACGTACTCCGCTTCTAGCATTAGACTTCTTATTTCGTGTAAAGCCCTCTCTAGGGCTTCCAGCTCGACCTCGTGTGGCGGTAGACCAAATCTGCGAGGCGCCAGGTTAGCGCCGGGGTCAACGAATATCGTGACGCCGTTCACGTCGATAAACGTTGCCATACCCCTGGTTCCCATACTATCGAAGCCTATGAGCCGCACTTTCATCTGAACCACTTAAATAAGCACACTCACGATAGTCTATTCTGGTTGCCTGGATTGATAAAGGCGATTAAAGAGCCAGACTTGGAGTCCGCGTTGAGAGAAGTCATCGACGCTATTAGGTCTAAGGAGGTGCTCCTCCTCATTGGCGAGTGCGAGGTCGAGTACGAGGGTAGGGGCTACACGAGGCTTTCCGCAGGGGAGAGAGTGGTCGTAGTCAAGAGTGACGGCGCGTTAATGGTCCACCGGCCAACTGGTCTCCAGCCGGTCAATTACCAGCCTAGAACCGACCTCGTAGAGGCCTGGATCGAGCCGGATGGGAGGCTGTCCCTGGTCGCCGTCAGGGACAAGCCCAGAGAAGTCTTGAAAGTCGCTTTCACTAAAGTCAGCGTACTGGTAAGAGGTAGG
>NZ_JBMFLY010000011.1:0-26448 GCF_049970955.1 Thermogladius sp.
GGTGGAGAGATGGCTTAAGAGGAGGGTGGTCGGCCTTTTCAACGCCGGTAGCGAGCCGGTGGAGGCCTCCCGGTGTGCCGCTATCGAAGGCCTACGGGAAGTAGTCTCCAGCGAGCCGGGGCAGGTCATCGGCCCGCTAGGCTTCAAGATTTTCGCCTCTTCCTAGGTCCCCTATCTCTACACTCGTCTAGGACGTCCCTCTCGGAGACCCTGCCGGCCCTCACCGCGACACCTTCTATGGACAAGAGCCTCTCCTTGACCCTACTCCCCCCCATACTGTAGCCGCCTACTCTGAGACTAGACATCACCACACGGTGGCAGGGGACTACAACCGGTTGCCTGTTCTCCTTGAGGACGAGGGCCACCAGCCGGGGGCTGACGCCGAGAAGGTTTGCGATGCACTTGTACGTTGCGACCTTCCCCACCGGTATGGTGGACACCAGCATGTAAACGGCCTCTCTCAGGTCTTCTAGGCGGGCCGCTCTGAATACACCACCTTCGTATACTAGGAGTGGTATTCTCGCCAAGGGGCACCAGCTCGAGTGCAGTTAATATAACACGGGCTAATCCTTAAGACCACTTGGTGGCGGGGACTTGAAGGCCCTCGTCCTGGTCGTGAGCGACACCGTCTACGAGGGTAAGGGGGAAGACGTAAGCGGCGAGCTCGCGGCGAGGATGTTGAGGGAGAGGGGCTTCGAAGTCGTGAAGGCTGTTTCACCGAATAAGCCGGCCGAGATTATAAAGAGCTTGAGGGAGCACGACGCCCGGCTTGTGGTGGTCGTTGGAGGCACTGGGCCGAGCCCGAGGGACGTATCTGTCGACGTCGTGGAGTCCATTGCCTGGAGGGAGTTTCCTGGCTTCGGCGAGGAGTTTAGGAGGAGGTCGATTAACAGAGTGGGGTTGAGAGCCCTGTTGTCTAGGGCCGGTCTCTACGAGACGTTCGACGGGAGGATAGTGGCAGTGCTGCCCGGTAGCACCGACGGCGTCGAGGTAGGTTTAAGTATTCTACTAGAGATAGCTCACCACCTGTTGGAGGAGTCCTCGAGAATAGCGGGCGCGCACAGGGTGGAGTAGTAGTGGTCGAGTCCGTGTCCTTCGATGTGTGGGGGACTCTCCTAGACCTGGACAAGACGCTTCAGGAGGCCAGCCGAGTCATAGCCGAGGCGCTGGGAGCCCCCTTCGAGACAGTCTACAGCAAGGTCCTCAAGGCCCACGAGGAGGCCCGTAAGGTGAGGCGCTCCTCCCTTATCCCGGGCAACGAGACCGTTAAAACGGGCCAGGCAATACTCGCCAAGCACATTGGTGTAGACCCGTCGGGTGTTGACTCGTTAATCCACAAGGCTTTCCAGGAAGTCGACCCTCATAGGATCGTATACGACGACGTGGTCGAGACTGTCGAAGGTCTCTACAAGGAGGGGCTAAGACTGGCTGTGGCCGGCAACGTCCTCTTCTGGCCGAGCTCCTACACGTGGAGACTGCTCGAGAGGCTGGGTCTAGGCAAGTTCTTCGAAGCCAGGGTGTTCTCGGACGAGGTGGGCTACAACAAACCGGACAGGGGCTTCTTCATAGCCCTCCTCGAGAGGCTAGGGGTCGAGCCCAGGGAAGTGGTGCACGTCGGCGACAACGTCATAGAGGACGTTGGGGGGCCGATGAGCATGGGTATGAAGGCGGTCCTGATCAGGAGGGACTCAAAACTAACCCTCTCCATAAACTTGCTCGGGGTGGCCGTGGTGTACTCCTTGAGGCAACTACCCAGCGTCATAAGACTGATATGACACTAAACTATAGTACACGTTCTCGCCTACGCCGGTACCTCGGAGTTAAGTTTATTAGGGTTAGTGGAAAACAAAAAACGCGGTGGGAAAATTGAGTGTGGGCGACAAGATAGAGAGGGCCATCGAGCTATACAAGCAGGGCGTGCCGATCAAACGAATAGTCGAGGAGGTACACATCTCTACCAAGACCCTGTACAAGGCTCTGAAGGAGAGGGGGGAGAAGCTCAGGAAGTCGTCTCATCGGAAGCTCACCGAGGAGGAGATCGAAAGGATAAAGAGACTCTACTTGGAGGGCTACTCCATATACAGGATAGCCAAGGAGTTTGGTCTCAGGCCTTCCAGGGTCTACAACGTCCTCAAGAAGCTGTCGATAAAGTGAGCCGTTTTTGTGGCATGATTTGTTAAATTCTCCGGGCCACGTTATAGATCAAGAGAAAAATGTCAACGCCTCCTCTCCCGGTGTTTACCTCATGTCTTCGAGGAAGGTCGAGCTGCTACACGGGGCGGGAGGTCTAGAGACGTTCGAGGTCGTATCGAAGCTGATCGTAGCGCGAGTTCCCGACGCGTTGAGGAGAGCAATGAACGGTAGGGGCGTAGACGTCATGGACGACGGCTCCTACGTGAGGGTCGGCGACAGCTACTTGGTGTTCACCAGCGACTCCTACACGGTGAACCCGATCTTCTTTCCAGGAGGCGACATCGGGCACCTGGCGGCCAGCGGGGTCTTGAACGACCTTGTAGTAATGGGGGCGACGCCGGTCGCCTTCATGGACAACATAATCGTCGAGGAGGGGCTGGACTTAGATGTACTCGATAGGGTTGTGGAGTCCATGCTCAAGGTCCTGAGGGAGAACAACGTGGCGTTGATCGGGGGCGACTTCAAGGTGATGCCCAGGGGGAGCATAGACAAGATCGTCGTGAGCGGCTTCGGCGTCGGCGTCTCGAGCTACGAGCCTATAATCGACTACCCAAGGGTGGGCGACAAGATCATTGTAACAGGCCCCATCGCGGAGCACGGCTCGACGATACTGGCAGCCCAGCTGGGCCTCCTAGAGGAGAACAGGGGGCTTAAGAGCGACAGCAGACCCCTGGTGAAGACCGTCCTCCCAGTGATCCAGAAGTACAGGCCGTACATAAGCGCGGCGCGAGACCCCACACGCGGCGGGCTGGCGGGGGTCTTAAACGAGTGGGTTCACGGGAGAGAGGTGAGCATTGTCATCGACAGGGGCGAGGTGCCGATCAGGGAGGAGGTCAGGGGGTTCTTGGAGGCTATGGGTGTCGACCCCTTAAACGTCGCGTCCGAGGGCGTAGCCGTGTTAAGCGTCGATGCCTCTGTCGCGGACGAGGTGGTGAGAGAGCTAGTTAGAGCCGGGGAGAGGGAGGCTAGGATCGTGGGGGAGGTCGTCGAGCTACCGGAGCTCAAAGGCAGAGTGATAGCCCGTACGGAGGTCGGGGGTCTCGTCTTGGTCTCGTCCAACCCATTGAACCTCCCGAGGATATGCTGAGGCGGTGCCGGATGTGCCTGGGGTACCCGGCCGAGGTAGTCGACATCTACGAGTCGGAAAGAGGCCTCCCGCTGGCTAAGGTGAGGATAGGGGGGCTAGTCAAAGAGGTGATCCTCGCGGTTGAGGGCGTCAAGAAGGGCGACTACGTCATAGTCCACGCGGGGGTCGCGATATCGAAGATCGAGGAGGAAGAGCTGAAGGACATACTAGACCTCTACAGGGACTTAATGAGAGAGCTGGGTAGCTGACGGAGGAGGTTATGCGCGCAAAGAAGATCGTGGTAGTCGGCCTAGTACAAGGCGTCGGTTTCAGGCCCTTCATAGACAGGCTAGCGAGGAGGCTGAGGGTCGCGGGCTACGTGAGGAACGTCGGGGGCTCAGAGGTAGAGATCTGGGTCGAGGGGGAAGAGGGCGTACTGGAGGAGTTCGTCAAGAGGCTGGTCTCCGAGAGGCCGCCGCCCGCCTTCATTGAGGAGCTAAGAGTCGAGGACGTGGAGCCGGAGGGCTACAGCGGGTTCACCATAAAGCCCAGCGGCTACGACTTCAAGGCGAGGTCGAACATACCGCCAGACCTGGCAATGTGCCACGACTGTCTACTCGAGGTGCTCAACCCCGAGGACAGGAGGTACGGCTACCCCTTCAACTCCTGCGCCTGGTGCGGCCCGAGGTTCTCCATGATCTACAGGGTGCCCTACGATAGGGAGAACACGAGCATGAGGAAGTACCAGCTCTGCGGCGAGTGCACGCTAGAATACAGAGACCCGGAGAACTTGAGGAGGTACCACGCCCAGGGGATCAGCTGCCCCCGCGACGGCCCTAGACTGCTCTTACTAGACAGGAATGGCTCAGTTGTCGACGAGAAAAGCCCGATAGAGACCGCAGCGAAGCTTGTCGAAGAGGGAGGCATAGTCGCAGTCAAGGGGATCGGGGGCTTCCACCTCGCCGCCCTCGCAACAAACGACGATGTAGTGGCGAAGCTTAGGGCTAGGAAGCGGAGGCCCCGTAAGCCGTTCGCTATCATGGGCATAGACACGGTAGTCCTGAGGAGACTGGTCTACATCACGGAGGAGGACGAGGAGCTCCTGAACTCGCCGCAAGCCCCCATCCTCCTGCTCCCCAAGAGGGAGGACACGCCCGTCTCACCCCTGGTATCCCCAGGGCTGAGCCACGAGGGCGTGTTCGTCGCCTACACCCCGCTCCACTACCTCCTACTGAGGGCTACGCGCGACAAGTTCTTGATAATGACGAGCGGCAACGTATCGGGAGAGCCAATGTGCAAGAGCGAGGAGTGCGCCTTCAGAGAGCTGAAGAACGTAGCGGACTACTTCCTGGTGCACGACCGCGAGGTCGTCCACAGAGTAGACGACAGCGTGGTGAGGAAGACGAACGGGAGGTACGTCCTGTTGAGGAGGAGCAGGGGCTACGCCCCTCTGTGGATCAGGCTGCCGCAGAGGCTCAGGCGCAACGTCGTAGCGTTCGGCGGCGACTTGAACAACACCATAGCAGTCGGGTTCGAGGACAAGGTCGTGGTATCGCCCTACGTGGGGGACCTAGACGAGGTCGAGACGGTCTCGGAGCTGAGGGGTTACCTCGAGTTTCTCGTCGCCTCCTACCGCGTCAGCAGAGAGGACCTGGTCGTGGTCTCGGACAAACACCCCGGGTACGTGTCCACCGCGCTGGCAAGGGAGTACTCCAGGGAGACCGGTGCTAGACTGGTCACTGTACAGCACCACCTGTCACACGTCTTGTCGGTTGTCGGAGACCACCGCCTCAACGGGAGGGTGGCGGGCCTCGCGATCGACGGCTTGGGCTGGGGCGACGACGGCACTATATGGGGTGGAGAGGTCATCGTGGTAGACACGGAGAGAGGGCTCTACCAGAGGGTCGCGAGCATACGCCCCGTCCCTCTCACCGGGGACACCGACACGCTGAGGCCACTGAGGGTTTTTGCCGGCCTCATGACGTTGAGAGGGTACAGCGAGGGGGAGCTCTTAAGAGTGTTGCGGAGAATAGGCGTCGGGGAGAGGGAGTACAGCGAGCTCCTGCTAGTGCGCAGGCTCGTCGAGAAGGGATTGTACAGGCCTGCCTCGAGCACGGGCAGGCTGATCGACGTCGTGTCGGCGGTACTCGGTGTGTGTCGCGAGAGGTCCTACGAGGGTGAGCCGGCTATTAGGCTAGAGGCAGAGGCTTTCAAGGGCGAGTACGCAGACCCTCCCGAGGTCAGACTATACGAAGAGAACGGCGTGCTCAGGCTGGACACCTGGAGCTACGTCGAGTGGTTGCTGGACAAGCTGGACGAGCCCAGGCCGGCCATTGCGAGGACCTTCCTGGAGTCGCTAGGCGAGAACCTCGGGAGGCTACTAGTCGAGTCTACGCGGGGGCTGGGAGTGGGGAGCGAGGTCGCGGTCTCCGGGGGAGCGGCCGTCAACGAGTTTATCGTGAGGGGCCTAGAGAGGGTTCTGAGGGAGGAGGGCCTCAAACTACTGCTACCCTCAAGAGTACCGCCGAACGACGAGGGGGTCTCGTTCGGGCAGGTCGTCTACTGCCTGTTCTCCGAGGAATGCGGCTGAGCCAGTTTCTCTCTGAGCTTTACAATGGCGTCTAGTATGGCCTCGGGCCTGGGCGGGCATCCAGGCACGTAGATGTCCACGGGCACTACCTTGTCAGCCCCCCTCAACACGCTGTACGACTTCTGGAACACTCCCCCGTCTATAGCGCAGGCGCCAACGGCTACAACGAACTTCGGCGAGGGCATCTGGTCGTAGAGCCTCTTGAGCCTCTCGGCGCTCTTCTTAGTCAAGGCCCCCGTCACAACGAGTACGTCCCCGTGCCTTATGGAGGGGGCAAGCTTCACCCCGAACCTCTCCGGGTCGTATAGAGGCGTGATCGCGGCCAACACCTCTATGTCGCAACCGTTACAGGCACCAGTGTTGAAGTGGACCAGCCAGGGGGAGTACCTAACGAACCTGCACTTCACCGTGCCGCACGCTCCACTAGTTAAGAGTGCTCGACCAGTGTAAAAATAGAGGTGTTTGGTTACCCTCACTAACACTCGTTTTATTAGCTTTGTCTCGAAGTAAAAACTCACGGAGTCCTATGACGGCCACTTTAGCCCAGGCGGCAGGATTCGTAAAACCGAACAGGAGAGTTTTCACCTTGGAGCCTTCCAGAGTCAGGAGTGTATTCCTGGATTTAGTCCGGGAGAGGGGTCAGGAGGGGTTCTACGTCTCCACTATTGTCGGCGTGGATTTGAAGGAGGAGGGTTTGATCAGGGTCGACTACTTCGTCGTACTACTACCCGAGGAAGAGACAGTGGTACTCCGCACGGCGGTCCCGCGGGACAACCCAGTGCTCGACAGTATCGTGGACATCGTCCCCGGCGCGCTGAGCGGGGAGCTGGAGACTTACGACCTCCTTGGAGTGGTGTTCCGAGGCAACCCCTACCTCAGGAGGGGGTTCTTCGTCCCAAGCGACGTCGCCGAGAAAGGCGTCTACCCGTTGAGGAGGGGGTAGAATGGTGGACAAGGTCGTGGAGATACCGGTCACCATCGAGATACCCGTGGGCCCCCAGCACCCGGCGCTCCACGAGCCCGTCCTCTTGAAGGCCTACGTCGACGGCGAGACCGTAGTCAAGGTCGAAGTCAACACGGGGTACAACCACAGGGGGATCGAGAAGCTCTGCGAGCAGAACACGTTCTACAAGGACATATTCATAGTCGGCAGGGTCTGCGGGATCTGCAACACAGTCCACACAGACGTGTACGTGAGGGCTCTGGAGCAGATACTCGGCCTAGAGCCTAACAGGAGAGCGAAGTACCTGAGGGTCGTGGCGATGGAGCTGGAGAGGATACACAGCCACATGTTGATAAACGCGGTCATGGCCGAGGTGGTGGGCTTCGACACACTGTTCATGAGCATCATGCTGGACAGGGAGAAGGTCATGAAGGCAAAGGAGATCCTGACGGGGGCGCGCGTAATGGCCGACTACATGATGGTGGGAGGGGTCAGGAGGGACCTGAGCGACGCGGACGCCGGGAGAATAGCCAAGCTCGTCGAGCAAGTGAGGGAGAGGCTGACCTACTACAAGAGGGTGTTCGAGGAGGACACCACGATAACCAAGAGGTTGATGGGTGTAGGCGTCTTGAAGAGGGTCGACGCCGTGAGGTACACGCTCCTAGGCCCGGTCGCCAGGGGCAGCGGCGTGAGGATCGACGCCAGGGTGAGCGACAGGTACGACGCCTACGACGAGCTCCAGCCCGAGGTAGTAGTGCGGGGGGAGGGCGACAGCTGGGCTAGGATGATGGTGCGGTGGGACGAGGCGCTAGTATCGGCCGAGATAGTCCTCAGCGCGTTGAGCAAACTCCCGAGAGACGGCAGTCCCGTCCCCGACGAGAGAAAGTTGCCGAGGAAGTTCCCGCCGGGTGAGGCCTACACCAGGGTGGAGGCCCCGAGAGGAGAGCTCACCTACTACGTCATGAGCGATGGGAAGGCCAACCCGTACAGGGTGAAGATCAGGACTCCCTCGTTCACCAACATCGTGAACTCGGCCTTCCTCTACGAGGGCTACACGATAGCGGACCTGCCCGTCATACTCGCGAGCCTAGACCCGTGTATTTCGTGTATGGAGAGGGCTGTTATTACAGACCTCAGGACGGGCGAACGGAGGACTGTTCCCTTCACCCAGCTCAGTAGAGGGGATAAGGCTTGGCGAGGCCGAGGCTTCTACCTGCTGTAGTCAGGAGCCTCCTCGGGAGGCCCTCCACAGTACAGTACCCCTACGTCAAGACGGAGGTCGAGGCGGCCTACAGAGGCAGGCACTACGCAGACCTGAAGAAGTGCACCGGCTGCTCGCTCTGCGCGATCGAGTGTCCGGCAGACGCGATAGTCATGACTCAGATACCGGCGCATCTAGAGGCCCCGAAGTCCAACCCTAGGAGGGTCTACCCCAAAATCGACTACGGGAGGTGCGTGTTCTGCTACAGGTGCGTGACAGTGTGCCCGTTCGACGCGTACGTCACCACTAACTTCTTCGAAATGGCGGGGCCGAGGGAGAACACGAGCGAGCAGTTGAGCCTCGGCACTCTCGAAAGGGTGGTCTGAGTGTTTGTCCAGGAGTTCATAGCGGCCGTGGTCCCCCTCTACTTGGTCGCGACAGCGCTCTACCTTTACAGGGCATTAAAGGGCCCTACGATACCGGACCACGTGCTAGGGGTAGACCTGCTCAGCTACAACCTCGCGGTGCTGTTCATAGTCTTGGGGATCTTTTTCAAGGAGCCAATACTGATAGTCACGGCGATACCACTGGCCCTCTGGATATACGCCCTCGACATCTACGTAGCGAAGTACCTGGAGAGGAGGGTGATGGGGGCTTGATAGAGGAGCTCCTGGTCTACACGGGGCTCGGCCTGATCGCCCTCGGCGCCTTCGCGCAACTGGTCTCGGGGATAGGCGTGAACCGGTTTAGGAACTTCTACTTGAGGCTTCACGCCGCCACGATAGGCTCTATATGGGGGTGCGTTTACCCTATCGCCGGTGCTGGGCTCGTAGCGCTGGGTTACAAGGAGCTCGGGCCCTACTCGACCTTTATGGCTGGGGCCGCGTTCATCACCTCTTTCCTAGTCCTGATCCTGTCGCCGGCCGGCTCGCACGCTCTCGCCAGGGCCGCACATAAGACGAGGCAAGCCCTGGTGGAGCCCTGCGTTCACGACGCGCTAGACCCCTCCATGTGCGTCAGGGGTGGCGGCTCGTGAGTCTCGACCTCTTGATATACGCGGTCGGCGCGTTTGCGTCCCTGATGTCAGTGGTGGCGGTGTACCTCGCTCTAGTCGAGAGAGACCTCGTGAAGGCCGTGATATACAGTGCTATTCAGAGCGTGTTCTACTCCCTACTCTTCTACCTGTTCATGTCACCCGACATAGTCCTGGTCTACCTACCAGTGGCGGGCGGCGTCTTGCCCGCACTTCTACTGGTCTTGATAAGCAAGACGGAGAGGTTCGAGAGGGAATGAAGAGGCTCGTAAGTCTCGCCGTGCTCGTCACTATCGTCCTCGGGATGAGCCTCCTCCTAGCCCTCTCGGGGCAGTCCTTCTACCCCTCCGAGAACCTCAGGTGGCTCGCAATAGTCTACCTGAACACCACCTACAACCCCTACCTGCCCGACTTCACTGTCTGGAGCCCCGAGGCGGTCACAGCGATCGTGTGGGACTACAGAGGGCTGGACACGCTCTACGAGACGACCGTCTTCTACCTAGCGATAATAGCGGGCCTAGCCCTCGGCAGGGGTGTCAAGAGGCTGGACCAGAAGCCGACAGACGAGTCGGGCCTATCTCCAATAGTGAAGACCGTTACGAAGATAACGGGCCCCATGATACTCGCCGTAGCGGCGTCGATAGGGCTGCACGGGCACCTGACCCCGGGAGGAGGCTTCCAGGGCGGCGCCACCGCGGCCGTCGTCCCCGTGGTCTTCATCGTCGTGTTCTCGTCCTTCTACCTGCTGTGGAAAGGCGTCTCGTCGCAGAGAATGCTGACTCTGAGGAGTGCCGGGTTGATAGGGATCGGTCTCACCTCGATAGCGCTGTTCCTGGCGGGGCTCCTCCTCGGGCTCCCGTCCTACGTCTTCCAGAACATAGCCAAGGCGGGTTCACCGCTCTCAATGCCCTACGACGTTCACGGGGCTCTGTTGAGCGGTACCCTGTGGTGGTTCAACCTGTTCGAGTTCCTCGCGGTCTCCTCCGGTTTCACGCTCGCCTTCATAATACTCATGACCCCGGAGGCTGAGGAGAAGTGGTAGGGTTCCTAGCAGAGTACATGTTCACTGTAATCTACCTGTCGCTCTTCGTGAACCTAGGGCTATCGCTCTTCGGCCTGTTCTACAAGCCGCACTACGTTAAGAAGCTGATAATGCTGGGTGTTCTCGGGGACACCTTGAACATGTTCGCGATCTTCCTCGGCTACAGGGCGTGGCCTAGCCCCACAACCCCTAGCAGGCCGCCGATCCTCCTCACCTACCCCTTCGAGAACGCGAGCGTGTTGGTGGAGTTTACTTCCAGGGCTGTAGACCCTCTACCCCAGGCACTCGTTTTAACAGCCGTCGTCATAGGCCTGGCGGTAATGGTCTTTTTGATCTTCCTGGGGGACAACTTGTTCAAGCACTACGGAACACTCGACATGAGGGAGATCAGGAGGTTGAGAGGGTGAGGGCGGCCAGGGCTATACCCGTCGCGATGCTCGCATTCGTCACTTACATCGTGTTCTCCGGTAGCACTAGTGGCTACGACCTGGTAACGGGGCTCTTGGTATCCGTGGTCGTAGGGGCGCTATTCGCCAATATAACGATCGAGAGGCCGAGCAAGCTCCTTTCACCCAAGAGGTGGTACTGGGCTTTGAGGTACGCTCTCAGGTACTTCATAATCGACGAGACCAAGTGCCACATCGACGTCGCAAAGCGTATACTGAGCCCGCGAATGCCCGTCAACCCCGGTATAGTGATGGTGCCGTTCGACGTCGAGTCGGACTACGCCATGACCGCTATAGCGAACTCGATAACGAACACGCCCGGTACCGTTGTGGTTGAAGTAGACAAGAAGAACAAGGTCTTCTACGTCCACTGGATAGACGTCGCGTCGATAGAGCCCAGGGAGGCGAAGAAGGGTATCTCCGAGACCTTCGAGTACTACTCGAAGAAAGTCTTCGACTAGGTGGGAGTATGCTGAGAGAGCTGGCTTTCAACCTTCTGGGCGTCTTCCTACCAGTGACAGCGATCGTGGCGTTCGCCACCCCGCTGTTAGGGAAGGCGCGGAGGCGTGCCCCCTGGGCTCTGGCAATGTTCGCGGCCCTCTTCGTCGCGGTCACAACGACGGTAGTCTACGCCGCGGTCGCGGTGGGCGGTAGACCGCTAGTCTACCCGTTTGGCGGGTGGCCTCCACCGATAGGCATAATGTACGAGGTCGACGCCTTCAACGGGCTTCTAGGCCTGTTGACCGGCTGGGTGATCCTGGCGATAACCGCTTACTCCAAGTGGTATGAGAAGGAGATGGACGAGCCGGTCTGGTACTACACTCTCTTAGTAGGCCTCATGGTGGGCCTGCTCGGCTGCCTCTACACAGGCGACGCCTTCAACTTGTTCGTGATGATAGAGGTCTTGAGCATCTCCGCCTACGGGCTGGTGGCGTACCACAAGCAGAGGCCCGAGGCTGTTGAGGCAGCGAGCAAGTACGCTCTAATAGGAGCGGTGGCCACCAACATGTACTTCCTGGCACTCGTGGTAATATACGGGAACTACTCAACCCTCAACATGGCCGACCTCGCCCTGGTCGGTAGGGCCTACGCGGCATCGCCTCTGCCGGCACTCCTAGCGGTCTCCTTCTCCCTGTGGGTCTTCACTTACAAGGCGGCCGTCTTCCCCAACCACTTCTGGCTCCCCGACGCGCACCCGGAGGCCCCGACACCGGTTTCTGCGGCCTTGTCGGGCCTCGTCGTCAACATCGGCGTCTACGCTGTGGCCAGGTTCTTGTACACCATATTCGGCTACAACAACGCGCTCGGGCTGTATCGTGGCGCAGTGTTGCTGGCACTACTCTTACTCGGGTGCGCCAGCGCCTTACTCGGTGCCTTCATGATGCTCGTCCAGAGAGATATCAAGAGGCTACTGGCCTACAGCACGATCAGCCACATAGGCCTGGCTCTAATGGCCGGCTCGCTGGGCTTCGCGGCGACGGGTAGAGCCCTAGTCCTGGCGCTAACAGCGATGGTGGCCCACCTGGTCTCCCACAGCATCAGTAAAGCCACGCTGTTCATGGCCAGTGGAGTGTTCATACACGAGGCGGGGTCGAGAGACCTCGACGCGATGAGAGGGCTGGGGCGTGTGAGGCCCCTCTCCGCAATCGCCATGACCCTCTCCTTCTTGAACTTGGCCGGGTTCATACCGTTCGTTGGCTTCTTCTCCAAGCTCTTGATGTACCAGGCCTTCCTAGACGCGGGCCTGCCAGTCCTCGCCTTCGTTGTGATACTCGTGTCGGCGGTGAGCTTACTCGGCTACATGAAGCCGATATACTCGATAGCGTTTTCCTTCAAGAAGGGCGCGCCTGTCACAAGCCCGAGGGTGGAGCTAGTGGATGTTCTCCTAGTCGCGATGTCCGCCAGCCTCCTGGTGCTCGGGCTCGTCCTCGGGCTTAGCCCGGGTGTTTTCTCCCAGCCTGCTCTGAGCCTCACGCAACAGGGCGTGGAAGACTACATCAGGGCTTACCTAGAGACCAGGAAGTCGCTTGGTGGTCCGTATGGGTAGGGTGCTAGAGCTCGACGTCTACCAAGCAGTTGTCCTGACAACGGGGCTCATGGTACTCGTGTTCGCTACACTCTACGGTCTCTACTTGCTGGTGCGCAACAAGAACGTTAGGTACACGGAAGTCTACTTGTCCGCGGAGGGCGAGGACGTGGTGTCAAACCCGACGCCCGGCGTAGGGGGGCTGTACTGGGCCTTCATAAGGCAGTACGCGAGGAGGGTCTACAGACTACTACTGGACAAGGTCCAGACGGGCAGCCTAGCGGACTGGTTCTACTTCATCTCGTCGTGGCTCGGCGTGCTCGTACTGCTATCGATCATCTTAAGCTTGCTTTACCTGGTGGCGAGGTGGTAGGATGGACTACGCGATGCTGGTGTTCGCGGCGCTCGTCTTCCCCGGCCTGCTATTCCTGTTCGTGTTCTCGCTGCTCGTAGAATACGCTTTAAGGAAGGTCGTCGCCCGGATGCAGCGTAGGATGGGCCCGTCCTACACGGGTCCAGCCGGCGTACTACAGCCGTTCGCAGACTTCTTTAAGCTGATCAGGGACAAGGAGGTGGTGGCCAACAGGTATTCGATGCCGAGACTAGCCGAGTCCTTGCTGGCACTCGGGATATCGTCCCTAGTAGTGGCGGTCCTGTTCCTACCGCTCAACCCCTACACTGTATCTGCGCCCTTCGACTTCTTCATATACATGTACCTCTGTTGCGTGGTGGCGCCGCTCTTGCTGGTCTTTGCCAGCCTCTCGATGCCCGGCCCCTACACCGTTGTGGGGGTCTCTAGACTTCTGAGCTTCATCACTGTCTGCGAGCCGGCCTACTTCACCTCGCTACTGATACCCGTTGTGCTATCGAGCGGGGTAGAGCCCGCCTACAGCATCTACGCCACCTCTAGGTCGGTCCACATGTACTGGGCTAACCCGTTCACAGCCCCCCTAATGGCCTTGTCCCTCGTCTCGTCCCTCGTAACACTGCAGGCAAGGGCGATGCTCAACCCGTTCAACATACCCGAGGCGGAGCAGGAGATCATAGCGGGTTTCGAGACCGAGTTCTCGGGCCCCCTCCTCGGGCTGGCCAGGCTGTTACACGACATCGAGTACTCCGTCACCATGCTGTCGATAGTCTACTTGGTCCTCGGAGGCCCCTACCCCTACCCCCACCTCTCAGTACAAGGGCTGGCGTTGCTCGCGGGCAAGTTAGCGCTCGTGTTCCTGGCGTCGAGCCTGCTGAGGGCTTCAACGGGCAGGCTGAGGATCGAGCAGGCACTCGACGTCATGGCCAAGTACTCTCTAGCACCCTCCCTGGTAGGCGTGGTTCTAGCCTCTATATACGCGCTACACTGAGCGCCGGCCCAGGCGCCTCGGGAGGATAAAAAGATAAAATGTCGAGCTAGATCACGGTACGGTAGAAGGGGCGGGTATGAGGGCTCTGGCCGTAGCGCTGGCCTTCCTGGTTATAACGGTTCTCGTCCTGGCTTACCAGGCCTGGTCGGAGGCGGGGAGGCAGATCATCATCTACGGAGACCCGAGGTGCCCTCATTGTAGAAACACCTACGCTTACCTTAGCAGCCTCTTCGGGTCAGACGTAACATTCTGCGACATATCGTCCAACAGCTCCTGCCAGAAGTGCTACGAGAACATAGCGAGGGACTTCTACGGGGGTTACGAGGCGGTGCCAATAACGCTCTTCGTGGTTGACAACACCATATCTGGGGTCGTAATGGGCGAGATATCAAACTACACGGTAAACAGCCCCGGCTTGCTTGAACCCCTGCTAGCGCCCAACAACTCGACTACAGTGAGAGCATACGTCATCTTCGACTACAAGCTCGTCGAGGTGAGCAACGTTACAGGGGCGTCGCAGCAGGCGCTACTGGAGAAGTACGACGTCTTCTACAGCCACGGTGGTACGAGTCCCGTGGTCAGCGTAGCAGTTAGCAGTGTGGACTACCTAGCCCTAATACCATCGATGGTGTTCCTCAGCCTTCTAGACTCCGTCAACCCGTGTGAGCTGGTGACCTTCTTCAGCCTCGCGACTACCTCTCTCAGCGGGAAGAGGAGGTCTTACGGGCCGCCTATACTTTTCATACTAATCGTCTACGCCGGCTACTTCCTCCTGGGGCTGGGTCTATACCACTTCGCGAGAGTCGTTAACCCGCTCCCCCTCGCACTCGTAGCGCTTGCGATAGGCGTCTACAACACGCTGTGGCCGAGCACGCCCTCTTCCTTGGAGAGGTTGAGGTGCGGGTGGTGCGAGAGGCTCGGGATCAACGTCTCGAGCAGTGTCTCGTACCTTACGGCAGCCCTCCTCGCCGCGATCTCTGTAACGGTCCTACTACCGTGTACGGCCGGGCCGTATGCCGTCTTCGCGGCGATACTCAAGAGCGTGGCTCCACTGCTGGCGGCCGCCCTGCTTCTGCTGTACGACCTGATCTTCGTCCTACCTCTCGTCGCGATACTGGTCGCAGTAAGGAGTGCTATGAGGCAGAAGAGGTTTGCGAAGTGGCTCTCTAGGAACTCGAGCGTGTTGAACTTCCTGACCGGGCTCGCCCTCGTGCTGATATCCCTCTACGTGATACTCACGTCCCTCTAGGGCGGCTAGACCTCCCTTACCACGGCACCCCTGTTGTCCGCCCCTGTTACACAGACCCTGAACTCGCCCAACCTCGACACCGAGTCCGCTATCTCCCTAGCCCTGTCCTCGCTCTCCGCGAAGACGTAGATCAGAGGCCCCCACGAGCTCTGACCGTAACCTCTCACGCCTAGTTTCTCCAGGTGCTCGACCACCTTCGCGGAGGCCGGGTTGAACAACCCGCCCTGCTCCTCTTGGAAGAAGCCCCCAACGAGCTCCTGCAGCCTGCCCAGCGCCTCGGCGAAGGTGGACGGGTCTCTCTCGATGACGGCGGGGACTAGCCCGTAGTGTAAGAGCCACGCCGCCTCGTGAACTCTCGCAACCTCGTAGAACTTGGGCGCCCTCATCGCCTTCTCCTCCTCTTCACCGCTCAACCCGGTGCCCCTCGGCAGGATGAGCACGAACCTCCACTCTTCGGGGAAGTCCAGCCTGACGGCGAGCGGGGCTATACGCGTACTCCTACCCCGCCCCGCGTCCACTATGAAACCGCCTCTCATAAACGAGTACACCCCTATACTGGACACTCTCCCCCTGCCCAGCTCCCACGCCAGGTCTAGGGGGCTGTACTCTATACCGTGGAGCCTCAAGGCGCCCACGGCAATTGACAGGAGTAGCTGAGTAGTGGTCCCGAAACCGGCGTGCCTGGGAGGCACCTCTCTGACGACGGCTCTTACGCCCCTGACACCCTTACCACGCAACACGCTCACCAGCGTAGCTTTCTCGCCCTCCTCCAGTACAGGCGGTAGCTCGAAGCGGTCGCTCGGGTAGACCTCCACTACTACGCGCGGGCTCTTCACCGCCACTCCGGCGCTACCGTACAGCCTGTAAGGTGCTACGCCGTGCGGGTTCACTAGCCCGAAGTGCAGACGCGACGGGGCCGACACCTCGACGCCTCTGCTCATCCCGACACCACTCTACCGAGGAATTCCACCACGTCCTTATACAGCTTGTTATCGGAGACCCTCCCTATTATCCCCCTCACCACATTGAAGAGAGTGGTGTAGTAGCTCGAGCCCTCCACGTCGCCCTTCTCCCTGAGGACGGGTACCTTCGTCGCGTACACGATCATCTCGATTAGCGCGGCGTCGGCCCTGGAGTAGGGGGTGAGGGCCTCCCCCACGTCTACGCATAGAGGCTCGAGGTCTACTACCTTGACGCCGTTGGAGGGCCGTACACCGGTGACGAGCGCCTCGATATAGGCCTCAGCCCCGACTAGGCGCGGCGCCTTAACGCAGCGGGCGTCCACGAACTCTAGGCGGGCCTCGACGCGGCCCTTGAAAGCGGAGGCCAAGTAGTAGAAAGGGTTCCTCGTCAGGTTCAGCACAACGAACCTCACTTGGTCTACGACCCTGTAGAGCCTCGTCTCCGGGTAGAGCCTCGCCCTCAAAAGGTGGCCGGAGGCCCGGAACCCTAAGGGCGTGTGGTAGACCGCGCCGTCTACGTACGTCGAGGCTATCGACTCGTAGACCACGCCGGTGTAAAGCCTGATCATCATCCGGCGTGCCACCGGCCGCGCTACGACTGTCTATAAGCTTATTTGAGTATAATACCCTTCATGTACCGTAGAGAAGCGCGGAGAGCGGTTGTTGTAGGAAAAGGAGAAACGACATGCCCTTCCACAGAGTAGTGGACGAGGTATTCGCGCTCGCCGAGAGAGTGCTGAGGAGTACGGGGCTCTACGGCGTCTTCTTTGTCTCGCTCGTATCGAACTCTATCCCTTTCGTCGCTCTACCCTACCTGGTGTACATAATCGTCTACGCCTCGCGGTTCAGCGACTTCAGGAGCTTGGTCCTCATAGCGGTCGTCAGCGGGATAGGTGCTGGACTAGGCAAGATCATCATCTACTTTGTAGGCAGGGGCTTTAGTAGCATATCGCCCGCCTCGAGGACTGTCAGGAACTGGTCGTACCTGGCCTCCAGGCACAAGGTGGCGGGCTTCTTCGCAATCCTGTTCGTGGCTATTACACCAGCCCCCGACGACGTCGTCTTGATACCGATGGGGTTCGCGTCCTACAGCATTGCTTTGTACGCGATCGCCGTGTTCCTGGGCAAAATAGTCCACTCGATACTGGCCGTCGTCTACGGGAGGACGGTGTTAAACCTGTTCGAGGAGAAACTGGGCCTCCCACTCTGGCTGTCCACACTCCTGCTCATCGCGTTGACGGTCGTCGTAATCTACGTAGTCGGGCAGGTGGACTGGGTTAAAGCGACCGAGTTATACGCTAGCCGCGGTCTGGCCACGACCTTAAAGTTCGTCCTCGTGTCTGTTGCCGACGCCCTCGTAAAGCCCTTTAGGCACCTCGCCAGGTCGGTGACGAGGATACTAAGCTTTATCAGGAGCAGGATGTAAGAAGTAGGTGGGATGAAGAAGAACCCGGGAATGTAGCCTCGAGCGATGACATGATAGACTTAAAGCGGGCGCTGACCACCTGTTTCTCGGCCGCAAAGTTTAAATTTTACCCGTGAGGAAAAAATAACAGGGGGAGACCTTGGCAGAGGAGCCCGTTTCAAAGGCTATGGCAAAGGTAATACTCTACGCGATCTTAGTAGCCATCGTGATGGGCATCCTCCAGTGGTTCTTCACTCAGGGTCTTAGCATGCTGTACGAGGCTACTAAACTGGGCGGCTTCCTGACTTTAAAGGACTACGCGGTGTACGTCTACATAATAGTGTTGCTGGTCCTCGGCTGGATGATAGTCAACGCCGTGGCCTCGCTCTTCTACGCCATGACACTGCCCAAGTACGGCAAGTCCACGGCGGCAGCCGTGAGGAGCATGATCAGGATACTGGGTATCGGCGGCCTCCTCGCGGGCATAGCCGGCGGGGTATCGGGCGGGGCAGCCGGGGTGGCCCTTGGGGGCTTCATAGGCTTAGTGGTGGGCTTCGCCACTCAGAACGTGCTGAGCCAGGCCGTGGCGGGCATGTTCATTCTACTGGCGAGGCCGTTCAAGATAGGCGACGTGGTCGACGTAGCTGGCGAGAGCGAGGTTACAGTAGAGGACATAGGGTCTATGTTCACGGTCGTTAAGAGGAAGGACGGGCTGACAGTCCTAATACCGAGCTCCATGATCGTCGGCCAGAAGATAGTCATAAGGTCTAGGGCCAGCTAGTCTTCTAACGCCTACCAACTTTTTTTCACGAGGAGCAACGGGACTAGGTTGAGTATCACTAGTAGAAGCACCGTCGTGTCGAGCCCTAGGATAGTCATGACATAACCAGACGTCAGGGTGCCCACTAGGCTCGAGGCCTCCGCCACTATGTTGAACAAGCCCACGTTACTCCCGCTCGTCGTGGTAACGTAGAGGGTGTAGATCGTCGTGTCGATCACCAGGTTGGAGATGTAGATCGCCGCCAGGAGGACCGAGGAGAAGCCGAGGTCGGGCCTCCAGAACACGATCCCCGCCACGCTCGCGACCTTGACTAGACTGGCCAGGGTGAAGGCCCCCTTACTCACGACGTTCGGCGGCAGGACGAGCATTACCGTGAACCCGATCGCCTTCCCCAACCCGTACAAGGCGACAACATCCGGGGTTTTGAGGCCCATCAGTCGTATGAACACGAACGGTAGAGGCGTGAACAGGTACTCGTTACCTATCCTGAAGGCGGCTAGCGCGGCGGCGATGAGGGTCAGACTAACCCCGTCCTTGACAAACCTTTCAACGAGGATATTGACTTTCTCGCCGTTGGCGTAGTCCAGGCTGGAGATGGTCAGGTACCCGTGTATCCGTGTGAGGCTTTTCTTAAGGTGGCTCTCTATCCTAGTCAGTATTTTCTCGAAACGTAGCGACGGCTGAGGTACCACCAGTACTAGGAGGGCGCTCACGGCTAAGACGAATACTGCTATGAGCTGAAAGTACCACGTCTCAAATAGGCTACTCCACACTCTGGAGACGCCCAGCAATAGTAGTCCCTCGAATAGGACGGCCAGCTGTGCGAGCCTCCTGCTGTAGTGAGACCACTGATGGCTCGGGTAGGACTCGAGAACAGCCGTCTGGCAGCCCGTCTTCACGTACGAGTACGTGACAGCGTGGAGGACGTACGCCGTGTACAGCAAGGCGGCGCTCCTCCAACTGACAGACAGGTAGAAGAGAGGAATGAAGGTAGCGAACGCCAAGAAGCCTATCAAGGTGGGCCTCTTGGTCAGACCAGCGTTTGAGAGCAGGTTCGAGTGCCTCAGTGAGGGAATTACCGCGGCGGTCCATAGGGCGTTGAGTAGACCAAGCTCGACTAGGGTGAAGTTGAGTAGCCTGACAGCTACGATGTTGACCAGCAAGTCCATGACGCCCAGCGTCGCTAGCGCTAGACCAGCTACGTAGAGCCACATGTGGGTCGCCAGAATTAACTCCCAGGGCGTCTAGCTTTTAAACGGGGGTGTTTCGCGTGGTTAGGCGGATTTCACGTAGCCCCCGAACTGGTCCCAGCCGTAGATCGCCACCCTATCGACTCCCTCTAGTTTGAGCCCGGAGCCCTCGACAACTTCGCCTACCACCTCGTACTCCACGCCGTAGGACTCGAGGTCTTCGACGACCTTGCCGAGGCCCTCCTTGCTCACTGTCATGACCACCCCGTACTCCTCTCCCCCGTTCAAGGAAAGCTCGTACAGGCACTCGAGCCGGCCCTCGCAGAGCTCGTAGACCTCCTTATAGACTAGGGGCGGCCTCTCGAGCCTCAAGCCCACCCCGCTCAACCTGGCGATCTCCATCATGGTGAACCCCAGCCCGTCGCTCACGTCCATGCTTGCGTGGACGCTCTTGTAGTTGAGGGCGATCACCGTCCCCACCCTGACGTCAACGAGAGGTCTCCTCGTCTTCTCGACCACCCAGGCGGCCCGCGAGGCCTCCTCTACACCTCTAAGGGCCACGTAGCCCATCGCCCCGTACCTCCCCGTGACGACCACGGCGTCCCCGGGCCTGGCGCCGCTCCTGGGCGGGGGCCTCTTGGCTGTAGTGAAGCCGATCATCGTCACCGATACCCAGGGGTCCCCCGAACTGTTAGTGTCGCCGCCCACCCAGCTCACACCGTAGTACTTGAAGGCCTCGCTCAGCCCGCGGACTATGGCCTCTGCGTCGGACAGGTCTAGGTCGGGGCTCAGCCCGAGCGAGACGAGCGCGTAGGCCGGTCTCGACCCCTTGGCAACGTGGTCGCTAACGGCCCCTGTAGCGATAGCCCAAGCCGCGTCCTCGAGGCTCCTCCAGGGGAGTTTAACGCCCTTGATAGAGGCGGCGTCGACGGAGGCGACGATCCTAGGAGCCAGAGGCAGGAAGTCCACGGCGTCGTCGGGGAACCCGAGCCGGGAGAAGGGCGGACTCTTGCCGAGGTAGGGGCGTAGCACGCCCTCTATGAACAGCCTCTCCGTGAGCCCCCCCAGCTTCATTAGGGCACCTAACTCATTTTAAGATAAGCCGATAAATAATCTATCCTGGCCTCTCGAATAGGGGTTTGAATGGGCGAGCTGGAGTACACTGTTGAGAGAGCCGGCGCGCACGCCCTCCTCTACGCCGCCTCGACGGTCGTCTATTTACTAGTCCAGGTCGCTACACTGATGGTCGTGGCCAGGCTGCTGGGCCCTGCCAACTACGGCCTCTACAACCTGGCGGCCATACCCGTAGGCGTGCTATCGCTGCTCACAGACTTCGGGATAGACGCCGCGGTGCTGAGGTACTCCTCCCTCTACGCCAGTAGAGGGCAGGTCTGCCGAGTCGCCTCGCTGGCTAAGAGAGCGCTGCTACTCAAGCTCGTTTTGTCGCTATCGGTCGTAGCCCCAGCCCTAGTGCTGGCGGAGCCTCTCGGCCAGGTCCTGAGCAACAGGAGCGGCATCGGACTCTACGTCTCCCTTTACACTATGGTGCTGGTCCCCCAAGTACTCGCCGCGGACGCCGCTAGCCTCATGGTCGGCCTGGGGAGGGCGGGGGCCAGGACCGTAGTGGTCATAGCCCAACCTCTCGCGAGGCTGGCGGCGGTGCTGGCGTTGTTCAGCTTAGTAGGCCCAACGGTTGAAAACGCGATACTCGCCCTGGCCGTCTCCTACGTGGTTGCCATAGCAGTATCGGTTGCTATGGTGAAGGACGTCCTCTCGTCGCCCGGGTGCGGTTTCGAGATGGACGAGGTCGTCGGATACGCGCTGACGGTCTACACGGGGAGCGTGGCTGGAGCTGTTGTCGCTAGGCTACAGGGCTACTTGCTGGGGTTCATAACGGCCTCCATGGGCGTGGCCGGCAACAGCGTGGCGGGCTACTTCAACGCCGCATACAACTTCTTGGGCGCTGTAGGAGCAGTCTACGGGGCCCTGGCAACCCCCCTCCTCCCCCTCTTCGTCCACCAGTCGAAGAACGAGGAGAGCTTTAAAGGCGTAGTCGAGGCGGTTCTAGCGACCCTCTTCGCCCTCACGCTCCCGCTGTCCCTAATCTCGATCTTGTACTCCGGCGACGTAATCAGGACGGTGTACGGCCCAGAGTACGCTGAGGCGGGCTTCTACTACACTGTAATGTCGGCCTCTCTACTGCTTTGGCCCTTCGGCGTCGTCGCGGGCAACGTGATCCAGGCTTACGGTGTCAAGCGGGTGATCCTGCTCTCCAACATAGTATCGCTGGTCTCCGGCGTTCTCCTTTACCTCGGGCTGGGCCTAGCCCTCGGCGTCGCCGGGCTGGCTATAGCCAGCGCGCTGGCCAGTATACCCGTCCTAGTCTACCAGCTCTCGTACCTCGAGGGCGCCGGTTTCAGGCTAGGGTACTCGAAGTACCTGAAGACCGCTGTAGCGTCCTTGCTCTCGGTCCTCGCCTCAGTCCCCCTGGCGAGGCTCCTAGCGCTGTCCATCGCTAGGCTCGTACTCGGCTTCACGTTCTCGGCCCTCCTCTACAGCGTGCTCCTGGCGGCCTTCAACTGCCTAGGCGACGTAGAGCTCTCCTTCCTGGTTAGGATCTCCAGGAGCATCCCCGTACTCGGCTGGGTACTCGCGGCCTACGTCGCCTTCTATACCAGGCTGAGAGACTCCCTGGTGAGGCTGTTCTGAACCGATAAATTGCCTGGTAGCCTAATTATAGAGGACACGAGGTGTTTACACTGGGGGTAAAGGGCATTAAAGAGCTGGTCAGCGTACGAGAGGCCGTCTCCAGGCTGGCTAAAGTACTAGCGAAGATAGAGCTGGACGTGGAGGAAGTAGAAGTTCTGGAGGCCTACGGTAGGGTCCTAGCAAGCGACGTCGTCGCCCTAGTAGACCACCCGGGCTTCGACAGGAGTGCGGTGGACGGGTACGCGGTCGTAAGCTCCGACACGTACAGTGCTAGCATGTTTAACCCAGCCGAGCTGGAGGTGGTGGAGGCCCCCGCCATAGGCCCTGGCAAGGCGAGGCCGGTCAGTACCGGCGAGCCCCTGCCGAGCGGGGCCGACGCCGTGGTAATGGAGGAGGACGTGAAGAGGGTCGGCGGTAAGATACTCGTATACAAGCCGGTGGCCCGGGGCTCCAACGTCTCGAGGCGCGGAGAGGACTTCGCGAGTGGGGAGGTGCTGGTCAGGGCTGGAACAGTCCTCGACTTCAGGAAGATACCCATCATATACGCGTCCGGCCACAGCACTGTAAGGGTCTTCAGGAAGCTGAGAGTAGGCGTGGTGACTGTAGGCAGCGAGGTCGTCGAGCCCGGCCCCGACACAGCGAGTCTTGGGAGAGGCCGCGTCTTCAACTCCACGGCATACGTTGTGCTGTCATACCTGAGGAGGCTCCCATTCATTGAGGCCAGGTACTACGGCGTCGTACCCGACGACCTAGGCCTGCTCGCCGACTTCGTAGCCAGAGCTCTCGCGCTGAACGACGTCGTCGTAACCACCGGTGGGACTGGGCCGGGCGAGACAGACCTGGTCTACGACCTCGTCGAGACGCGCGGGGCCTGGGTCTTCAGGGGCGTGGCGATGAGGCCCGGTAGGCCGACTAGTGCGTCGGTGATCGACGGGAAGCCCGTGCTCCACCTCAGCGGCTTCCCGCTCGCTGCGTGGGTCGGCCTGGAGGGGGTCTTCAGGCCCGCGCTGGTCGAGGCGCTCGGCTTGAAGGGGTTCAGCAACCAAGTCGTCTACGCCAAGCTCACGAGGAGGCTGCCCAACCAGGCGGGCTACACCACGTTCGTGAGAAGCACGTTAACGACCGGCGTCGGGGGCCTGCCGCTAGTGGAGCCGTTCATGTTGAGGGGTAGCGGGTTGTTGAGGAGCCTAGCGGAGACGAACTCGTACATCCGGCTAGAGGAGGGTAGTGAGGGGTTCGAGGAGGGCGATGTAGTCCCCGTCTACCTGGACTGGCCTTAAAAGACCGCCCAAGCTACGAGAGCCCGCCCGTGGAGGGCATAACGGCCGGGTCTCACCGATGGGTCTGGACGAGGAGGCGACTAGTGGCGGGGGTCGGGAGGCCCACCCGCGTGGCGGGTGGACCCAGAGCCGTTGCCGCGACGGCTCGCCCTCCCGTGCCCCGTGAGTCGTCTCTGGCGCCCTGGGAGGCCCTACGAGCGGAAAAAGCGCGAGGTGGGTAAACGGGCCAAAAACTCGGGGGCCTACAGAGCCGACAGGAAAACGTCCTTGACTACCTCCTCGGTGACGGGGAAGGGCGTGTTCCCAACCATGTACTTTAGTCTGCTGAACAAGAACTCCGCGACTCTGCTCGCGTCGCTCTCCTTGAAGCCGTAGTCGCTCAGCTTCTCCTTGAAGCCGACCCGCTCCTGGAAGGCCTTAACGCTCTTCATAGCCCTCTCGGCGTCCTCGGCGACGGGCTTGATGTACGGGTTTATAGGCTTGAGCAGCCTCGCGGACACCTCGGGGAGCGCCTTGTGGGTGTAGTAGACCACCCGCGGCCCCAGTAGCGCGAGGCCCGCCCCGTGGGCCAGCTTGGGCTCGAGGCCGCTTAGGACGTGTTCTATCCCGTGGACGAGGTGGGTGGACGCCATGTCGATGCTCAGGCCCGCCAGCATGCTGGCGTAGAGCATGCTCGTCCTCAGGCCGACGTCCTTCAGGTTGTTAACCAGCCTTGGGAGCTTCTCGCCTATTATAGCGATCGCCTCGTACGACAGCGTCTCGACCAGGGGGTAGGAGACTGTGGACGTAGCGGACTCGTACGCGTGGTAGAAGGCGTCTAGGCTCGTGTAAATGGTCTGCTCCAGGCTGAGCGTAAGGGTGTACCTGGGGTCGTCCACGCTGACGTCCGGGTAGGTCACAGAGAGACCGTGCTTCTCCCTCGTCTCGTCCACGGTGACGACGGCGTACCTGTCGACTTCAGTGCCGGTCCCGTGGGTGAGGTTGACGGCGAGTAGTGGGAGCTTCCTCTTCGGCTTGACCCCCTTCAGCAGGTCCTCGAACCTCGCCCCAGCCACCGCTATCACCGAGGCGACCTTCGCCACGTCGATCACGCTACCCCCTCCAACGGCCACCACTGCGTCGACGCTCTCCCGCCAGAACAGCTCGCCCGCCCTGAGCGCCTGGCTGAGGTACGGGTTAGGCGTCACGTCGCTGAAGACTACGTACTCGACCCCCCTCTCGCTCAGGATCTTCAAAAGGTCGTCGAGGGCGCCGGAGACCTTCGCCGACTGCCGGCCCGTGACTACACCAACCTTCTTCTTACCCTCGAGAAACCACGCGGCCTTCTCGAGAGAGTTCTCCCCGAAATAGAGGGTTACTTCTTCGTGCTTCAGTCTAAAGGGCCTCACTTTGCCCACCTTGTCTAATTTTCTCTACAAGCCTATTTAATTCTTGTCTATGACGACGAAGTCTCTCACGGCTAGAAGCCCGTAGATCCTCGCGGAAGCCTCGATCAGGCCGAACAATGGGATGGTGAAGACGAGTACGGGCTCCCCGGCCTTGTACGAGCCGTAGAGGTACGCCGACGCGTAGTATAGGCCTGCTGGCAGTATGAACCAGATTACGCCTGCCGCCAGCACGGCCGGTAGCATCGCCCAGGACGCGGTGAAGACCAGGCTCCAGAAGAACGCCCTGAACCCTACAACGAGCTTCATGGGCAGGGGGCTGTGCTTGACGTCCGAGATGACCCCCTTGAACCACCTCCCCCTCTGCTTGATCAGGTCGGCTATGCTGTTGGGGCTCTTGATGAGGACCCTCGTACTGCTCTGCCACGTCCTGTACCCCCTCTTGACGAGCTCTACAGAGAACCTGAAGTCCTCGGTGATGCTCCTGTAGCTGAACCCCACCTCCTTCAACACCCTCCCCTTCACTATGAGCAGCTCGCCGTGCAGCCCTAGTAGCGGCCTCCCGAGCAGTCCCGTGAAGAACCTGTACAGGGTCACGTCGTCTAGGAACCTGACCCAGTCCATGACGTAGGCCAGCTTGCTCCTCCCCATCCTCGGCACGAGGACGCCGTTCCCGACGAAAACACCCCTAGACTCGTAGTAGGGTATCTCGTAGAGGAAGTTGTCGTCCAGGATGATGTTGTCGTCGTCTATGAAGACGTACCACTTCTCCCTGTCCACGTAGTTTTCGATGAAGTAGTTGAGGGCCCTCCCCTTACCGACGAGGTCCCTCCTGTACCACCTGGGGACGACCACGAGCTTGACGTGCCCGAGCCTCCTCAGCTCGGGTAGTAGCGGCGACTCCTCGTCCACTACCAGCGTTACGCCCCCGAACCTCCTCGCGTGGTAGCGGACCGTCTCGAACAGGCTCTTCCTCACCCTCTCGTCGGCCTTGGAGACTACGACGATCTCGAAGTTGCTCGCCTTCACGTCCCCTCTCTTAGGCCTGTACAGGATGTAGCCGGTCAAACCGATGGCGAGAATAGCCATGTAGGCTACGGCCAGCCCCTCGACGACCCCTATAGCGTCGCTGACTAGGTCCGGCATCACTACCACATTACTGTTGACAGAGATTATTGAGTGCGTCGAAAAATAAAACCGTTTCCGGGGGCCGGCGAAGACCCGGGCAGGCTAATTGGGAGCAAGGCTTAAAAGGGGACTTAAAGGAATCCAATAATACAAATCCCCGGGCGGTGCCTAGTATGAGGTTCGACAGGAGAGTACTAGCCCTAGTAGCAGTAGCAGTCTTCACGAGCATAGTCTTCGCCAGCGTCTTCGTGTACTACCCGGTATCGGTGACCGTCAGCCCAGTATCGCCGCCCGTCTACTTCGAATACGGCACTAACGCCAACCAACCGGACCTTGGTGGGGCCAACACCATTGACGTTACGCTCGGGGCTAACAAGACGAGCCTCACCATCACGATACACCCCACCTACTGGGTGTCGTACTACAAGAACGTCAGCCTCATAGTGAACGGTGACTCGAAG
>NZ_JBMFLY010000012.1:0-21250 GCF_049970955.1 Thermogladius sp.
AGGTTACCTAGGTAACCAATTAAAAGTAACCCTCTTAGAAATTACAAGGAGTTTAATGTGTCAGTCTGTTATGGCATTACTCTAAACTACTATCTTATCCGGCATGCTCTCCTGCCTGCTGTACTTCTCTAGGAGCATTGTTGCTTTCACGGGTATTTCGACGACGTAGTTTATGACGGACTTGTAGACCTCGACGACGCCCTTTCTCGTCAGGTAGTAGTCTCCACCTCTCTTCTCCAGGAGCCCCGCTAGAGTAGCCAACTCGAGGAAGGCCCTAATACTGTAGGGGATCTTTTCTACACCTAGCTCGTTGAAAAGCCTTGTCTTGACCACTCCACTACTCAACTGGTCGAAGAGGACTCTCCAAGCGATAGTGGACTTCCCGAGGCTCCTGTAGTACACTGCCGGCGGCCTACCTTCGTTCACTAGACGTACATAGGACTGGACATCGTGCACGTTGATGTACTGGTAGAGACCCGTGTTACTCCACGCCCCTGCGCCAATGCCTAAGAGTGGGCCGACCATCTCCAGGTTCACGGTCGCGTACTCGTACTGCTCTCTCGAGATCGAGTACACCCTGACTAATCTGAGTTTCTTGTTTTCCGCGAAGTCTAAGGCAGCCTCCACGAACTTGTCGACTAGTCTCTCGTCCTGGGCTATTCTACCCTGTTCCACCAGCTTGAAACCTGGCGAGTGGCGTGGGATTATTGTGGGATAAAACGTTATCTGGTGCGCTCCTAGCTCGAGAGCCTTCTCCAGGTCGTCCTCGAATATGGTCAAGCCCTCCTCCGGGCTGATCTCCACGTAGCCTCTTATACTAGGCGGAAGGAACATCAAGTCTACGTTAACCCACTTGAAACCAGCCTTGACAGCGTTCTCGACAGCCCTAACGTTGTCTTCGACCGTGTGCTTCCTGCCGAGCGCCTTCAAGACCTTCCCGTTGAAGCTCTGGACCCCTATACTCACCTCGCCGACTTCGTTCTTGTAGAGCTCACCAGCGTACTCGCTACTGGTTAGGTCCTCGGGGTTCGCCTCTATCCCTATGTTCGTCTTCAAGGTGAAGTACTCTGACAGCTTCTCGTAGAGCTCCTTGAAGAAGGAGGCTGGTACTAGACTCGGCGTGCCTCCGCCCACGTGTATCTCGACGACCTCGTAGCCGCCGCCCTCGAGTAGTCTCCCGTAGAAGTCTATCTCGCTCATGACGGCGCGGAGGTACTTCTCGACCTCGTCCCTTGATCTTAGCACGGTCTTGAAGTAGGGGCAGAAGGGGCATGTAGCCCTGCAGTACGGTATGTGAACGTAGACGCCTATCCTCCTGTCTCTCATGCTCTCTCTAACCATTTTAGTGTGTAAGCCGGCGTCTCCGACCTTGAACAGCTCCATGCGAGCCGGCCTCCTGAGAAGCCAGTGGACCTTCAGGTTCCCGCTGGACAAGACCAAGGTAGTGCACCACTACCGCGGCGTGAGTGCACTTACGAGCTATCGGCTAAATAAGGGTTTTCAGACGTCCTCCATAAGCGTGAAGCGGAGCCGTGACTAAAGCCACGCGGTGGTCTCGCTGGAGGAGTTCAAGAGGGTTAGGGTGAGGTCTTTCAAAGAGGTCTACGCTCTAGTAGACGAGAGGATGAGGTCTATCACCGACAGGAGTGTGGGAGCTCGCAGACTCGTGGGCGACGAGAAGATCAGGAGGGTTCTCACAGCTAAGCTCAGAGTCTCCTGCGAGACCGTTCGAGAGGAGCTCGAGAGGGTAGAGGAGGCCGTCTCCCTAGTTAAGAGCATGGGCGAGTTCTACGCTAAGCTGTTTGAGTTGTACACTAAGCTAGACTTGGACGCACTGCTAGGCAAGTTGAGGAGGAGCCGCAGGCTTGCCGGCAGGATAGAGGAGGACTACGCTAGTAGGTTGAGGAGCGCCGGGACGAGGAGGGAAGCGGTCGCGTCGTTTAGAGAGGGCTTGGGTAGGTGCCTTTCACTGTACAAGAGGCTCAACAGGGACGTCCTGAGAGTAAAGCAGGGGGTCGCAGAGCTGGCAAAGATGCCCAGTGTTAAAGGAGACTACGTTGTGGTCATAGCGGGCATGCCCCAGGTGGGGAAGTCCACTCTCCTCAGCAAGCTGACCCGGGCTAAGCCGGAGATAGGGATGTTCCCGTTCACGACCAAGACCATTATAGTCGGGCACTGGGAGAGCGAGTATGGGACGGTCGTCTTCGTCGACACACCTGGTATACTGGACAGGCCCGTGGACGAGATGAACGAGATAGAGCTCAAAGCCGTCTACGCAGTCAAGTACCTCGCCGACGCGGCTATCTACGTGTTCGACGCTAACCCGAACAGCTACTACAGCCTCGAACAACAGTTGAAGACGTACAATACCGTGAGAAGCCTACTGGGGGATAAGCCCGTCATCGCGGTGTTGAACAAGATCGACGTCCTGCGTGAAGACGAGCTCGAGAAACTAGCGAGAGAGCTCGGCGAGAAGGTGTCTGGGGAACTGGTACGAGTCTCGGCCCTGAAAGAGCTGAATTTAGACTACTTGAAGAGAGTAGTGCTAGAGAGGCTCACGGCTGGTAAGAGACCCCCTTGACCTTTATAATACCTGGTTTGCCCAGACCCCCTTCAACTCTGATCTCAGCCTCTGGGAAGAACATTTTCACGACCTCAACCGCCGTCAGGGTGTGGAGTGTTATAGAAGACACTCCTACCTCGCTTTGACCCCCCGCTAGGGCGAGGTAGGGCACGAGCATGTCGCCCATGTGCCTGTCAAAGCACATGCCTGTCGAGACCTCTTCGACGAGAGCCTCCGCGGCCTCGGCACCCACTCTCTCGGCCGGCTTCCCCTTAGCCCCCAGCGAGTCTGCCCCCAGCCTAGTGCCAGACCTCGTCTCGGCGTACAGCACGATGCCGCTACCGGGGCCCAAGTGGTGGTCTTTGCCCGGCTCGTAGTACTCTAGTTCGATCGTGGGCTTGACACCGAGCCTGCTCATCACGACGCTGGCCGCGCTAGATGCCTGCCTCTCTGCGACGTGCTTCGGCAGCCTCACGGCGTGACTAACTCCCCTGACCGCTACGACACCCCCGTGCTCGACCAGCTTGACCGGCTTTAGCACGCTGGTAGCCCTCTTCACCGAGAACTCGACTAAGCCCCCGCCGCGCGGGTAGTGCCCCCGCTTCAATACGTCTATTTTCACCTCGACTCCCAGCAGCCTCATGTTATACGCGAAGACGTGCTTCATGTAGTCGATGGGCGGGCTCCACTCGACGTCGGTGCCCCCTGTTATCTGGACTCTGGCCTCCCTCTCGCTGAAGAGTAGCACCGGTATCATGGCCTGCATGACTAGGCTTATACTGCCGGCAGTCCCGATGTCGAGTCTCATGAAGCCGCCTCTCCTCTCTCTGGGCTCGAAGTACAGCTCCATGCTCCCTACTTCGGCCCCCCTCACGACGGCGTTGGTGACCTCTTTCAAGGCGTTGACGGCTGTTAGGTGCTGCGGCCTTAGGCCAGGGTTGTCTCGCTTAGCCCTGATGTTGTAGATCCTCACAGGCCTTAGTGTGAGGGCCGACAGGGCTAGGCTGTACCTGAGTATCTGGCCCCCTCCCTCCCCCATGCTACCGTCTATTTCAACGACCCTCACTACTACACACTCTCCTGACTCTTTCGACACCGCCGATCTCGTCTATAAAGCCTGCCACCTCTTCTGGTACAAGGTGCCTCCACTCCAGCCCTCTCACCATAAACCCTCTGATCACGGTGCCTTTGTAGAGCTCGGGCTTCTCGAGGGGTATTTCAATAGTCTTAAGCCCCAGCCACTTGAACAGGTCGAGCACTTGGTGATTCCCTGAGGCCACGGCCTCGACCCGGGGCGATAACGAGAGCGTGTAGGAGGTCCAGGCCGGCGGCATCCTTATGTCGGGGACTGTTATAATCCAGACTCTGCCGTCTATCCCCCGCGACTTGGTGTACCTCCTGATCATCTCGACCCTCTCGCCGCCCGTGAAGGGGTTCTGGCACGTGAAGCCCTCTTGGGCGCTGCCTACGGCTACTACGACCTCGTCGTACCTCTCCAGGAGCCATCCCAGCGCGTACGCGTGCCCCTTGTGGAACGGCTGAAATCTCCCGGGGTAGAGTACCCGGCTCACAGACTCCACCGTTGGAGGCTATCTAGAGGCGGTTAGGTTGATGCTGTCTAGGATGCTGGGTGTGAAGATGTTCGGCACGGTCTGGTAGCCGGACGACGGGTCTCTGACGGCCCGCGATATAAGCCTCGCGAAGGTGTATATAGCGTTGGGCTCGCCGTGGTTCAGTATTATGTTCCTCGGCTTGGGCTTGATGTTCAGCACGTACCTGACGAGCTCCGTCTGGTCGCTGTGGCCGCTGAAGCCGTCTATGCTGTGAACCTCCAGGTTTATCTTGAGTACCTCGACTTTACCCTCAACGACGTTCGTTATCTCCCTCATACCGTCCTTTATCTTCCTTCCCAGCGTCCCCTCGGCCTGGTACCCTACGAAGACTAGGGAGCTCCTCTCGTCGCTGGCTATCAGCCTGAGGTAGTCGACGGCAGGCCCGCCTGTGAGCATGCCGCTGGTCGCCATGATTATGGACGGCCTGTCCTCCACGATATCGGGCCTGCCGACGTCCCCCTCTATGATCTTGAAGTGCTCGCTGGTGAACGGGTTCTCGCCTCTGTATATGGCGTCTCTCAGGCTCTTGCTCATGTACTCGGGGTACTCGGTGTGTATAGCTGTCACCTCGTTTATCAGGCCCTCGATGTATATGTTTACGGGCGGGATCAGTTTCTTCTCGATAGCCTCGTTCAGTACCACCATGATCTCCTGTCCTCTACCCACGGCGAAGACAGGTATTAGGACGATGCCGCGCCTCTCGATAGTCCTCTTAACGATGTCTATCAACTGCTGCTCGGCCGCCTGCCTACTCTGCTGCTTAGTGGCGCCGTAAGTGCTCTCTATTATTAGAGTCTCTACTCTAGGGAACTCGCTCACCGCCTTGTCCAGCAGCCTTGTGTTAGAGTACTTGAAGTCTCCCGTGTACACTATGTTGTGCAACCCCATGCCTATGTGGAGGTGGACTATAGCGGACCCCAGTATGTGCCCGGCGTTGTACATCGTCAGCTTTATGTCGGGCGCTACGTCGGTGACTTCGTCGTACTCTACTGGTATAGTGTGGAGTATCATCGTGGACAGGTCTTTCTCGCCGAAGGGGAGGTCTCTCCCCTCTCTCCTGGTGACTTGGATCAAGTCCTGGATCATGATCGCCGAGAGCTCCCTAGTGGGCTTGGTCATGTACGTCGGGCCCCTGTAGCCGTACTTGTACAGTAGCGGCACTGCCCCCACGTGGTCCAGGTGCGAGTGGGTCACGATGACGGCGTCTAGCTCGTCTACTCTGATAGCGTCGAGGTCGATCTCGGGGTAAGCCTTGAGGGGGTCGTGTAGAGCGCCCACGTTAATGCCGAGGTCTAGTAGCACTCTACTCTCCTTCGTCTCGACGAGGATCGCGGACCTGCCCACCTCCATGAAGCCCCCGAGAGCGGTGACCCTAACGTAGTTGTTCTTGAAGATCACGTCTCTGTGAATCCTCTCGCCGACTCTCCTGAGGAACTCTAGCCTGTACTTGCTTTGCTTCAGCAGGTTGGACATAATGGTGTTCAACATCTTGGACTCTAGAGGCGATGCTCTCTGGGGCACGGGCCTCCAGCCCGTCTCCGCCAGGATGAAGTGCCTTATGATGTTGCCCTTGCCGACTATCGCGCCCGGCTTCTCCGCTTTAATCCAGACCTCGCCGAGGGTCTCGTCAAAGACTATACTGTTGGGGTCGACGTTCGCGTCCTTCGGGACCAGCTCGAGGATCTTCTTCTTGGCCTCCTCAGGGGGCAGTCTCGCGTCTGGGCTCGCCCTGACCACGACCCTCTTGCGTATCTTCTTGGCGATGGCCTTTATGGTGTCTAGGAACTTTACTATTGCCTGCCTGTTGTTGACGTAGAGGACTATCTCCGGCCCCTCGAACTCTATGCTCGCCAGGTTGAGCTCGGGCGGTATCTCCTTCAATAGCAGCTCCACTAACGTCTTCCTGTTCTTGTCCAGTATGTCGCTAGGTAAAGTCACTTCCCTACACACCCTTAATTACGCGGGGAGAAGTCGTGGTTCTGTGTGGATCTTTGTATAAGACGTTAATTAACTTTTATACTTTTAAGCCTATTGGTTGGACAAGAGCTTCTTCTCGAAGAGGAACGTCTCCTCGGTGTAGTAGTTGGGGCCTATGACCACCACGTCTACGCCCTCGCCGCTGAAACCGTCCCTGCTTAGAGCCGCCTCTACAGCCTTGAACGCCAAGTGCTTTGCCTCCTCGAGACTCATGTTCTTCCTGTACTCCTTCTCTAGAACCCCGTAAGCCACCGGCGACCCGCTACCCGTGGAAGCGTAGTTCTCCTTGGAGATGGAGCCGTACAGGTCCAGGTAGTACAGCGAGGGGCCCTCATCGTCGACGCCTCCGAGCAGGAGCTGGACTACGAAGGGGACGTACCTCAGGTAGGCTGAGAGTATGAGAGACATGTAGTTCGAGAGGGACCTTAAAGTGATCCTCCTCCCGTAGTCCAGCTCGTAGAGCCTGGCTACGTACCTCGCCTCGTCTACGAGTACTTGCGCGTCTGCCACAAGCCCGGAAATCGTCATTGCGGCGTAGTCGGTTATCTTGTGTATTTTCTTGACCCTCTTGTGGTACACCATGGGGCCCCCGGTAGCCCTCTTATCGGCGGCCAGCACTACGTAGTCGCCTACTACTAGACCGACAGTCGTTGTTTTGCTCTCGGTATTCAAGTAGAGGACACCTCATCTCTATGGTGTTATGAATCAGGTTTTAAGATTATATAAACGTATGTCTAAGGGGTGTCGGCTTGAGTATTCACGAGATAAAACTGCCGTTTATAGTCGTCGTCGGCAGTAGAGTGCTCGGCAAGACCGCCGGCGTCCTGGAGGCCCTGGGCGGCCGCCCCGGCGACCTAGTGGGCATTGTCACTGGGAGGAGCACCTTCGAGATTGCCGGTAGGGAGGTCGCGGAGAACCTCAAGGCCAGCGGCTTTAGGGTGAGGGTCTTCGAGGCCGGGGAGGCCAGTGTCAGTGAGGCGGAGAAGATCGCGGAGCAGGCTAGAGCAGAGAACGTGAGCTTCGTGCTGGGTGTTGGCGGCGGCAGGTCTATAGACTTAGCGAAGTTCGCGGCGGGGAGAGCGGGTGCCAGGATGGTCAGCGTCCCCACGGCCCCCAGTCACGACGGCATCGCGAGCCCCTTCGCTAGCTTGAAGGGCCTGGAAAGGCCGACCAGCGTATATGCGACAACGCCCAGCGCTATTATCGCCGATACGAGCGTCATATCTAGGGCACCCAAGAGGCTGATACTAGCCGGGGTCGGGGACTTACTAGGGAAATTCACGGCTGTGAAAGACTGGAGACTCGCCCACAGGCTGAAGGGGGAGTACTACGGCGAGTACGCCGCACAACTAGCGTTGATGAGCGCTAAGCACGTCCTGAGGTACCACGAGCTGATCGCCAGCGGTAGCGAGGAGGGCGTGAGGATACTCGTTGAGGCTCTCATCAGCAGCGGGGTCGCCATGTGTATAGCTGGGTCGAGTAGGCCCGCGAGCGGTAGCGAGCACTTGTTCAGCCACGCACTAGACATACTAGCCCCGGGGCGGGCGCTACACGGCGAGCAGGTCGCCCTCGGGACTATACTCATGCTCTACTTGTACGGGGACAAGAAGTGGAGGCTCGTCAGGGACGTCATGAGAAAGATAGGTCTGCCCACGAGAGCCGACGAGATAGGCATACCGGCCGAGACCATAGTCAAGGCTCTAACGATCGCCCACAAAATAAGGCCTGAGAGATACACTATACTCGGCGAAAACGGCTTGACGTGGGAGGCCGCCTGGAGGCTAGTTAAGGAGACCGGCGTTGCCTAGCTCTTCTGCGACTGCTCGGTCTTCCTGGCGATCACTTCTTGGAACACGACCTCGTTGACGGTGTCCTTGAACGTCTCTAGGATGTCCGTGGCGAGGCTTATCTTGGCGTATGGTAGGTCTCTCCTACTAATGTACTTGCCGGGGAGGCTCACCGTCACCCTCTTCGACGCCTCGTCGAAGTCTACTTTGAGCTCCTCGCCCGGTATGCTCAGGTGTCTAACCGCGAGGTAGAGGAGCTTCTCCTTGGCGTCGGTGAGCTTCCTCACGACCTTGACCTTGTACACCAGCACCTTGCCGGCTAGAGGGTGGTTGAAGTCCACTACGACCCTACCCCCGCTTATACTCTTGACTACTCCTCTCCCGGACTCCGTCTCGACTATGTCCCCTACCTTGACCTCGTAGCCCCTCTTAGTGAACTCTCTAAGGCTGTAGACCTTTACCTTGTTCGGGTCTCTGTCGCCGTAGGCCTTATCAGGCGGGACCTCAATAGTCTTCTCCTCGCCTTCGCCCATCTTCATGATCTCCTCTTCGACGAACTGGTTTATCCACCCCTTCCCTAGGACTACTAGCGTCGGTCCGTAGACCCTCGTCTCGTCGTACATGTTCTCCTGCTTCGCCGTGTTTATGTCGGTCGTGTCGACGAGGTTGCCCGTCTCTTTAACCCTCACGGTGTAGTCTACTAACAGGAAGTCTCCTTTCTCGAATGGCATCTAAACCACCTCTTTAATTAGAGCTGTATACGGTTTTTTAAAGAATGATGTTTCTTAAACCCGCTCCCCAGCCGGTACCCCCGCTGTCGTCTCTTGCGTGCTAGACCTTCTTGTTGAAGAACTTGTCGCCGACGAAGTGGAGCACCTTCACTACTTTACCCCGGCTCAACGACTTAAGCTCTTCTGAGGAGTAGAGCGCGACGCCGAGGGCCACGGGCTTACCCGACTCCTCGTCGTATATGAAGACTACGTCGTCTTTACCGAAGCCGCCCTCGACCCTCCTCACACCGGGCGCCATAAGGTCGGCGCCGCGGAGGAGCGCGTTGGTGGCGCCTCTGTCGACGTAGATGCTCGGGCTCGGCTTGAGACCCCTCTCCAGCACATACCTTAGTGCGGGGAGCCACCTGTCCCCTATCTTGATCAGGGCTATGCTCCTGCCCACTATGATGTACTCCCCGTCCTCGTCTCTACCGTGCTCGAGAGGCTGCTCTACGTCTAGCCCGAGAAACCCGAACTTGGCCGACAACTCCTGGAGCAGGCTCCTCTTCTCCTTTTTAGACAACGGGTGCCGCAGCATTACAGTAAACCTGCTAGTCAAGTATTTAAAGAGTGTCAGGTATTTTAACACGCATTAGATACCTGGTCTAGGGAGGACTTCATGATTGCCGAGACAACGTACAAGCTGCTCGAGGAGAACGTCGGCAAGATAGTGCTGATCAAAATGAAGGGCGAGGTCTCCATAAGAGGGAAGCTCAGGAGCTACGATCAGCACTTGAACATAGTCCTCGACGACGCCGAGGAGGTCAGAGGAGACGGCTCTAGCAGGAAGCTCGGTACACTGGTTATAAGAGGAGACACTGTAGTACTCATATCACCTCTCCAGGCCTGAGGGTCTGAGCCATGGTCAAAGGAACCACTTCGATGGGTAAACACGGTAGGAGCAAGACGCACATCAGGTGCAGGAGGTGCGGGAGGCACAGCTTCAACGTCGCCAAGGGCTACTGCGCTGCCTGCGGATTCGGCAGGAGTAAGAGGATTAGGAGGTATAGCTGGGCTAACAAGAAGGTCAACAGGGTTAGGATAGTCTGAAGGAGCGTCGCTTAGACCACCTTAATTTAGGTCTTTAAAAACATTATTAAGAATTGAGATTTGTTTGGCTAGTAGCGTGGAGTATATGAGCAAGTACCTTATCAGGGCACGCATCCAAGTAGACGGCGTTGTGGAGAAGCACGACATAATCGGCGCCCTCTTCGGTCAAACAGAGGGGTTGTTCGGCGAGCAGTTCGACCTGAAGGCCCTCCAAGACAAGGGCAGGGTAGGAAGGATAATAGTGAACATAAAGACCCAGGGCGGCAAGACTGTCGGGGAGATCCAGATACCGAGCAACCTCGACAGAGTCGAGACAGCGCTACTGGCGGCCATGATCGAGATCGTCGATAGAGTAGGCCCCTACGACGCCAAAATCGAGGTAACCGAGATAGTCGACCTGAGGATCGAGAAGATCAAGAAGATAATGGACAGGGCTGTCGACATACTCAGGAAGTGGGGTAAGGAAAAGACCGTTGACATAAAAGAGATACTGAGAGACATACAGGAGCTGCTGAGGGTACCCGAGCCTATATCCTACGGTAAAGAAGAGCTCCCAGCGGGCCCCGACGTCGACAAGTCCGATACGGTGATAATTGTCGAGGGGAGAGCCGACGTCATAAACCTTCTGAGGTATGGTAAGACCAACGTCATAGCGATAGGCGGCGCGAGGAAGGTCCCCGACACGATTAAAGAGCTGGCTAGGAAGAAGAAGACGATAGTCTTCGTAGACGGTGACCACATAGGCGACCTGATACTGAGAGAGCTTCTCAGGACCATCAAGGTGGACCTGATCGCGAGAGCGCCACCTGGCAAGGAGGTAGAGGACTTAACGGGCAAGGACATCGAGGAGGCCTTGAGCAAGGCTGTAGACTACAAGACCTACCTCGAGGAGCTATCGAAAGAGGGTGTTAAGGAGGCTCAGCAGCTACTCCAGGTGCAGGAGAGGCTGAGGAAGGAGACCGAGGAGGTAACAAGGGAGGAGGTTGTGATACCCTCCACGGTAGTGGAGGACATAAAGTCCCTGGTAGGCACCCTCGAGGCTATCTTGTACGACAGTAACTGGGGTAAGATAAAGAGAATACCGACTAGAGACCTGGTAGACGAGCTGTCAAACGTGCAGGAGGGCGCGGTAAACGCGGTCGTATTCGACGGTATAGTGACGCAGAGACTATTGGACAAGGCGGCTGAGAAAAACGTTAAGATACTCGTCGGGGCCAAAGTGGGCAAGATAACCCTTAAACCGCCCGAAGTACTAGTTCTGACGTTCTCCGAGTTCACATAGCTAGTTTTTCTTCTGTTTCAGGAAGTCTAGCAGGCTCTTCTGGCTTGGGGCCTGTTGCGAAGTCTTCTTCAACTGCGCCTCGGACACCCCGAAGTACTCGAGTATTCTCATAGCGGCGGGTATTATCTGGTGGTCTACGTAGTACGCGTCGTCAATCGACTTGGGGTCCTTCACGAATATGTACGGCTCGGCCCTGTCGGATATCTTGCCGGACCCCTTCACGACCACGTAGCCGATCTTGTCGTTGACGTCGACGCGGACGCCCCTCTTCATCAGCTTTCTAGCGGCCGACACGTGGGGGGCCTCAGCCGAGTACTCCTCAGGTCTCTTAGTCAGTGTTTTCCATATCACGAGTTTCTCTATCGGTACTCCTCCGGACCTGACCTGGCTCACAACGCTCCTCACGTACTCGATGGCCTTGTTCAAGTCGCCGTCTTTTAACAGTATCTCGGTTATCTCCTCCTGGACCTCCTTGGCTATTTCGGCCCAGTCGCCCCTGACAGCCTCGAAGCCCACTATGTCGACGCGCCCGTCCTCGAGGAGCCCTGCGTACCTCTTCTTCGCCTCTGTGAAGAAGACCCTGGTGTAGAGCTTGTCGATCTTGATCTCTAAGCCGAGCTCCTCTTCCACGTACTTGATGAGCTTGTCGACCTTCTCCTTGTCGTACTTGACGAAGATCGAGTCCGTGTCGCCGTATATGACCTTCAGGCCTAGCCCCTCCGCGTACTTGATGACGTTGGTGATCGTGGCCCTACCCCAGGCTGTCACGGCCTCAGCGCACTCGCGGCAGTACCACCTAGCCCCGACCCAGCCCATGTAGCCGTACGTAGCGTTGGCCAGTATCTTGATAGCCCTCTGCCTCTCGTCCAGTATCCTATACTCCACGGTGTCGGGCTTGTACTTCTTCATCTCGCTCCTAATGGACTTCCTGAGCTCGAGTAGTTTCGTCAAGACGTCCTTGAAGAAGCCGGGGGGCTCTTTCCTGAAGCAGTGACCTACCTCGGGCGCGATGTAGTGGGTCTCTACATCGCACTCGCCCTCTCTCTCAATGGTGTCGGGGCCGACGTTGTACTTGATCATCAGGTTGGGGTACATACTGGAGAAGTCTAGTACGGCTACGTTGTCGTGTACGCCTCTAACGGGCTGGAGGACTACAGCGCCCTTGTACGGCTCGGCCTCCTTCTCCTCCCTGTTGGGTATCAGCTCCCCCGCCTTCATCGCCTCGTACATCAGGAACCACTCTAGCCTGTTACCCACGCTCGCCGCGCCTACCTGGTCTAGCGGGAGCCTCGTTACGTAGGACAGCTGCATCGCGAAGGGCAGGAACTTCTCGGCTAAGCCCATAGTAGACTTGACGTCGTCTTGGTTGTACTTCACGAGCACTCCTCTCTTCGACGGGTCGTCCCAGTACTTCGGGAAGTCCGTGTACTCGACCAGGGTCCTCTCGCTCCTCTTCATTACGCCCAGGTACTCCGCGACCACGTCGAGGCTCTTCACCTTTATCTCGGGTATCTCCTCCGCGAACCTGTAGAGGTCCACGTTGAGTCTGCCCTGTATACTCACGTGCCCGTAGGTGCTGGTCTGGGGCTCCACGCCCAGCCGGCGGGAGACGTCTAGTTTGACGCCCACTCTCTTGGCCCTCTCCAGCAGGTAGGGCCAGTCGAAGGCGTCGGAGTTGTAGCCCACGATTATGTCGGGGTCGTACTCCTGTACGTACTTGACGAACTCCTGTATGACCTTCCTGTCGTCTAGGCCTTCCGCGACGAACGACCTCAGCTCCCCCTTGTCGTTCATTACCCCGATGATGATGACGGGGTCTTGGCTGGGCTTGGGGCTGCCCGTCTTGGTGTACGCCTCGATGTCGAAGGCGAGTATCCTCAAGTCGCGGGGCGGTGTTGAGTCCTCGAGCGACTCGATCGGGCCTGTTACCTCGTACTCGGCGTCTACTCTCAGGCCGGGCTTCTTAGGGACTTCTACAACCTCTGCGACGTGCCAGCCGCACGGTCTAAGCCCGTGGTCTAGGATGTACCTCAGGCTGAACCTGATATCCGCCTCGAGGACATCGGCAACCCCCGGCACGCCCTTGACCTTCTCCCTGTACCTCCTAACACTCTCCGGTATCACGGTCGTGACCTTGAGGGCTTTGACGGGCCTGCCAAAGTACTTCTTTTCCACGACGCTCACGTCTATAATGGGCGAGGACGTCTCGGAGAGGGCTCTGACCCTCTTCGCGACGGTGTTGGGGTCGGCGTCGGGCGACAATACGACGTAGAAGTAGGGCCTGAAGCGCCTGTCCCTCAGGACGACCCTTCTCCCGTCCCTGGTAACACCGTAGATGAGGACGTGAGGCTCGTTCCCGACGACCTCGTAGGTGTCGTCGAGCATGTAGAACTCTATCTTCATTATTAGACCTCACAATGGTTAATCATGTTTTCGAACGTGATAAACCTTAACGAGGGCCACTACTGGGCGCGGTATTCTCAGCCCAGCGGCAGCCTGAACCTGAGGAGGGCTACTATGCCGCCGAAACCCTCCAGCTCAGGCGCGATGTTGGAGTCTGGGGGCACGATGTAGACCTCGGCCCTCTTCTTGAAGGCTTCGAGCACGACGGCGTTGGGGTCTACGCCCTCCCCGCCGGACCAGAGGAGCCTGCTTGATACCAGCAGTACTCTCACGGCGTTGAGCTCCACGGCCTTCGCGACGTTCTCCAGCCCGTAGGCCACCTGCTCCGGGTCTCGCGTCACGGTCTCCTTGAACTCCTCGAAGTACTTCACGGCCATCGTTATGTTCAGCTCCCTTACGACGTTCTTTTCGCCACCCCTCCTCAGTATCTCGTCAACGCCCTTACAACCACCGTAGGATACGGAGTCTGCGAACAGCGGCTTGTCGAGCCCCCTGCTCTTCAGCCTGGCTATTACCTCGTCTTTCAGGAACCCCGGCGAGCCTACTATGACGCCGTCTACTCTGAGCGACCTGGAGTACTCCAATACTTCCTCGACGACTTGCTCTATCATCCTCCTGACAGACTCCTCGTACTCCTCGACAGCGTCCTTCCCGGGCAGGTTGGTGTAGTACTCTCTCACAACCCTCACGCCCTGTTCCGACACTAGGGATATGCAGACCTCGTCGTAGTCTAGCGCTACGACAAGTATCCTCCTCTTCCTCGAGTAGGTCTCGAGGAATTTCCTGCTAAAGTCGTCTAGCTCCTTCTCGACGAAGACCACTACGTCCCCGGGCTTTATGCTGAGTGTGTGGTGTTTACCCACGACACCGAACTTGTCGGGCCCCTCGACTACAACCCCCCTAATCCTGAGCCTGTCCGTGAAAGGCTGGAATTCGACGTCCTTCACTCTCACCCTGAGTACCATTGGGAACCTCCGGCTCTCACCTCCCTCCCCGGGCTTGACCTCCCTGGTCGTAACAGCCTCGACTAGGTCGCCCTCTCTCAGTATGTTCCTCAGCGCCCAGAGGTCCTCTTCGTCCTCGACTAGGATCTTGTAGATCCCCTTCTTCTCGTCTGCCTCGAGGATCTTCAACCCCGGCACCTCAGAGGAGGTCGGCCTCGGCGAGCGCCCTCCGCAGGTACTGGTTCCTAGTAGTCTCCTCGGCTAATGCCTCCTCGATGCTCAGTGTAGAGGGCACGTTTATCTTCAGGAAGACGCCCGTCCTGCCGACCTCGTCCCTCCTAGTCAAGACCCTCACCCTCTCTAGGACGGTGTCGACGCTGACTCCTACGACCCTGGCGACGTAGCTCTCGAAGCCTATCACCGGCGCCTCTAGGTGGCCCTTCTCCGAGGGGACTATCAGGACGAGCTTCTTGTTAACACCCGGCTTCCGGACGCCCCTCTCCAGCTCCTCGAGCTCGAGCATGCCCCCGAACTTGTAGAACTCTATCTCGCGGGGCTTCAGCTTTGCGAGCGGGTAGCTAATGACGACCCTCTCCTCGGGGTCTAGAGCGTAGTACGCCTTAGGGGTGCTCTGAGGCGTGGCCATGATGATGGTCCTAGAGTAGACCTTCAGCCCGGCGTCTTCCAGGACTTGCTCGAGCTTGAAGGACGATATCACGTAGGGTATGAAGACGTCGATGTCGCTCTTCTCGTGGACGTCGCCTCGGGCGATGCTCCCGTGGACTACGGAGTACAGCCCGCGGGAGGCCAGTACACTCATCAACTTCCCCGCGGTCCTCCTCAACTCGGCTAGTAGCATCCAGTGGTCGGGAGTGTACTCCACCTCCCGGTACTCGGGCCTCTTCTCGACCTTCTCCCTGACCATCTCCAATACACTTTTATAAGCGGCGCTCATCTTACTATGCAGGTGTTCCGAACTTATTAAGAAGCCTGGTAAGGGTTACAGTATTGAACACCGCTCTCACGGTGCTTGGGGGTATACTGGCCGCCTGGTCTACTCTAAACCTGCTTTACTACCACAAGAGGGAGTTCTTCGAGTCGAGGCGTATACGGCTGTTGTACGGCGGTGTACTCGTTTACCGCGCCGGGAGAGTGAGAGGAGCCAGTAGAGCCTGGAGGCGGGCGTCTGTACTACTGGTCGCCTCGTACGCTGTCTCGGTCGCGTGGTTCTTCCTGTTAGTGTACAGTGGTATCGAAGCGAAGCTTAACGGTACGGGCGCCTTGAGAGTCCTCGTCCCCGGCGTCGACATTACGGGCCTCGACCTGGCCTACTTCGTCCTGGCCGTAGGGGCCGCGGCAGTCTTACACGAGCTCTTCCACGGGAAGACGGCGGTAAGCCACAACGTAGGAGTGAAGTCCTTCGGCCTCGCCGTAGCCGTCCTCGTACCCCTGGCTTTCACCGAGATCGATGAGTCGGACTTCAACAGGTCGAGCCGCTTCGTTAAAACGAGCATCCTCGCGGCCGGCGTGGCCGCGAACCTGGCTCTCGGCTTGCTAGGCCTAGCCCTCTTCAATATCGCCGCGTCGCCTAGCGGTGTACTGGTCACCGGTGTGGTCCCGGGCAGCCTCGCCTCCAGAGCAGGTATCGAGCCCTACAGCATACTACTGAGCGTTAACGGGGTCAGCCTGAGAGGCGTGGAAGACCTAAGGTCTTTGCTCTCCAACGCGACTGCCACGGTATTGAACATAACGCTCCTGACTCCCAGGGGTGCGGTCGAGACTGTCTCCATAGTGAGGAACGCTACCGAGAGGATGCTGGGCGTGTACGTGACCACACCCCCGGCGAGCTGGCTAATTAGCGTAGTCGGGGTCTACCCTGCCGCCCAGCTCTTGAGAGCCTTCTTCTGGCTCTACCTAGTGAACTTCAACCTCGCCATACTGAACGCAGCCCCCCTCTTCATAACGGACGGGGGTAGGATAGTCTTCGAGGTCCTGGGCGAGAGGTTCAAGAAGGCGGCGCTCCTAGTCAACGCGGCCTCGTTGCTCGCCCTAGTCTTTTCGCTCGCCCCTCTCCCCTAGCGTGTTTTTAAGCCTGTGTGACAAAATATAATATCGCCCACGGGCCGCGGGTAGGGCCCTGTAACACGGGGCCAGATAACCGCTGGGCCCTACACAGGCCCACCATCCCCCACGCAGTAGGCTGTGACCCCCGCCCCATGGGGCTAGCGGAGGCGGAGCCCCTCTCGGAGGAGAGGGGTCAACCGCCTTAGCCGGGGGAACCTGGCCAGGCCCGGAAGGGAGCAACCTAACCCCGGACGCTGGCGTTCATGGGTCAACGGGGCTGAGCCGGGCGTGGGACGGCTCTGGTGGTCAACCTGTGTAGGGCTTAGCGGGGCCGGGCCCGTGGGCTAGGCCTGCGATATTAACTTCAGCCCCGAGCCGGTGAGGGGTACCAGCACTGTCTTGCCCTGGAGCCTGCTCTTCAGCTTCCGGAGCACCGCGTACGCGGCCGCCGAGGTCGGCTCCACTAGGAAGCCCTGGTCTATCAGCCTAGACCACGCCTCCCGGATCTCGCTGTTGCCCACCAGGTAGACGTCTCCACCCGTCTCCTTGATCGCCTCCACGATCTCGCCCAGCCTGGGAGGGTTGGGGACCATTATGCCGTCGGCTAGGCTGGAGTCCTCCCCGGGCGTCTCGACACCCTTGAGAGCCACGCTCACCGGTTGAACGCTGTAGCCCTGTACGCCTATCACCCTGGGCATCTTGGTCGTCAAGCCTTGTTCGAGTAGCGTCTTGAAGCCGTGCGCCAGCCCTAGTAGTAGGCCCCCGGAGCCTATGGGGGCTATCACGTAGTCCGGTACACCAGCCTCCTCGAACACCTCGAAGGAGATGGTGGCGGCACCCATTACGTAGAAGTAGCTCCAGGTGTGAGCCACGTAGTACACGTCGGGGTTTCTCTCAACGTACTTGACCACGTCCACGCTAGCCGCCCCTCTGCTCTCCGATTCGTAGAGCGTGGCCCCGAGGAACTTGAGAGCCCTCTTCTTACCCTCCGGCGCGGTCTTGGGCACGAAGAGGACAGGCTTCAGTCCGAGTACTCGGGAGTAGAGCGATATGGATATGGCGGTGTTGCCGGAGGAGTCGTCAACGACCGTCGTGTACCCCAGTCTCTTAGCGTACGCGAGTGAGAGGCTCGTACCCCTGTCCTTGAAGCTACCGCTGGGGTTCATGTATTCGAGTTTAAACCACACGTTTACCCCTTCCTCAACGACCTCGACTAGAGGTGTACCCCCCTCACCGATGTACTTGTGCGGGAGGACGGGGAGAACGCTTTTGAACTTGTAGAGGCCCTTCCCCTTGGACAACTCGTACCTCTTGTTAGTCGAGATCGTCAGCGGACTACCACACTTCGGGCACTTGTAGTAGTAGGACTTGCCAAACTCCTCTCTAAAGCCGCACTTGGGACAAAACCAGGAGAAGCCCGTCTCCATAAATACCCGTACCTACACTATTTCTGGAACCCTAAATAACTAATTCTTTAAACAAACGTTTTAAGCATTTCGTTATACAAAAACAATTTAAGTTTTAAAACTTGTGGCTTCAAGATAAAATTGGGTGGTATATTGAGGAAAATACTGTTAGTTCTGCAACTCGTCCTCATTATGTCTATATTAGTGTCCGTACAACCAGTGATGGTCGGCGAGAGCCAGCCTATATACGTAGCCTTCATATGGCACTACCACCAGCCCTGGTACTACAGCCCCGACGGCACCCACTTCGTGTTGCCCTGGGTTAGGATGCACAGCGTTGGCAACTACTACAAGATGGCGTACATCCTCTCTAAATACCCGGACATCAAGGTCACCTTCACGTTCTCGGGCTCGCTCCTCTACCAGTTGGTCGACTACGTCACCACCGGTAGGATGGACAGCTACCAGATACTCGCCTACAAGGTGGCGAACAACGAGAACCTGACAGCCGAGGACATATACAACATGATCAAGATACCCGGCGGGTTCTTCGACATAAACTGGAACAGGATCGTGAACGTCATACCCAGGTACACGGAGCTGAGGAACGCGGCTCAGTCCGCGTTCCAGATCTGCAGCGCGCAGCCGCTGACGCAACAGGAGTTCATCAAGTGCGTGGCGAACCAGTTCACTGCGGGCAACTACTCCTCCCAGAGGGTGATAGACCTAGCAGTCCTCTTCAACCTGTTCTGGATAGACCCCCAGGTCGCCAGGGAGCAGTACCCGCAGGTATACGACCTGATGCAGAGGGCCAAGTCCTCGGCCAACCCCATGTTCACAAGGGACGACCTGAAGCTCGTCCTCAGCGTTCAGAAGGACATAATGTCGAAGATAACCGGCATATACAGGGACCTAGCCAGTAAGGGGCAGGCGGAGCTCATACCAGTGCCCTACAGCCACCCCTTGGCACCCCTCATAGCCGACTTCGGCTGGAGTAGCGACTTGGTAGCCCACATAACCAGGAGCATAGAGCTCTTCAAGACGTACTTCAACTACACTCCCGTCGGCGTCTGGCCGGCTGAGCAGGCGGTGAACGACTACGTACTGCAGGCGTTCGCCTCGGCCGGCATGACGTGGACTGTCACCGACCAGTCTATTCTCGCAGCGACGGGCGTGGACGCCTCGGATATAAACAACTACGGCGTACCCTGGTACGCCGACTACGGCGGGTCGAGGATATACGTATTCTTTAGGAACACGGACATCAGCAACATGATAAGCTTCCATTACAGCGCCTGGGCGACGGACTCGGCTGTAAACGACCTCGTGAACAGGATCAAGGCGGCAGCGTCTAGCGCGACCGGTCCCAGGGTCGTAGTCGTAGCACTCGACGGCGAGAACCCGTGGGAGAACTACGTCAACTTCGGCGACGACTTCCTGAACAAGCTCTACAGTACGCTCGAGCAGCTCCAGAGCCAGGGAGTCATTAAGACCATAACTCCAGGCGAGTTCGTCAAGCTCTTCTCCAACACGGCGAAAGAGCTGCCGCTGAAGCAGTACCAGTACTTCGACCTGGCTGGGAAGGACATATCCAACATACCGCCCGACAGCTACGGCGACGGCTACTCCATGCTACCCGTGAAGACGGTCAGCGGGAGAATACCCGAGGGTTCTTGGGGCGGCAACCTCGCAATGTGGATCGGAGACAGGCAGGAGAACGTGGCCTGGATGTGGCTGGCTAAGGCGAGAGACGAGATCCTGTCTAAACTAGGCGTCTCAACGCTCGTGGACGCTATCAAGGTCAACAAGGACGTCGCGGAGTACCTGCTGAGGGCCGAGGCCAGCGACTGGTGGTGGTGGTACGGGCAGGAGACAGGCTCCGCGCAGACCTTCGACCCGATCTTCAAGGGCTTCCTGAGAGAGGCCTACCTTAAGGCGGGCCTGACGCCGCCGGCTTACCTGAACGTGACGGCGTACCCCGACGGCCAGCCCATTGGCTGGCTCAACCCGAACGTGCCCAAGCCGGTCCCGTCCAGCCCGTTGGACAACAAGCTCTCGGACTGGAACAGCCTGGTCTCCGCGGGCACTGCGCTGGTCCTCCCAGTCGAGCCCAGGTTCGTGGACTACGCCTACGTGGGAGTTGACGGCAGTAACCTCTACCTCGCGGCCCACTTCACAACCGCCTCGACGAACGGCGTGGCCGTCTTCTACATGCCCTCCCCCAAGGTGACCCTCTCGCCGTTCAACCCCGGCTACAACGTGTACCCGGAGAACAGCACTGCGGACCTAGGCGTCTACCTGGTGTACGCTGTCAAGGTCGACCAGGCGACGGGCAGCGCAGTGGTGCTGAAGGCGGACGGTAAAGGAGGCTGGGTCGCCGTCGGCACAGCTTCGAGCAAGCTCGTCCAGGACAACGGGACGCTAGTAAACGTAGCAGTCCCCTGGAGCACGCTCAACTTCACCCAGGGCGACAAGGTCTACATCACCGTCGCCTCCTACGCGAACGGGCAGTATGTGGGCTCCTCGACCAGGCTAGGGCTGGTCTACTTGGTGCAGGTGCCGAGGGGTGCGGTTGGAGGAACGGTAGTCTTCGACATGAAAGACCCTGTCGGAGACGATGACGGGCCGGGAGGCTACGTCTACCCGAAAGCGAACGTCTTCGTGAAGGGAGTCTTCGACTTGACGGAGTTCAAGGTCGTCGACGCTGGGGACAAACTAGTGTTCACGGTGACAGTAGCTAATCTAGGCGGCAACCCGTGGAACGGGCCCAACGGCTGGTCGCTACAGTACGTACACATATACATACACACGACTATGAGCGGGGGTAGGACCGACACCTACGGGCTTAACGTCAACCTGTCTACCGATAGCGCCTGGCACATAGCTCTCCTACTAGCGCCTGGTTGGGGTACGGACCCGGTCCCCAAGGGCGAGAGATCGGCCCTCTACTACTACAACGACACGGTTGTAGTCCAGGACACCAACGGCTTCAAGGTGTACGCCGACCCGACATCGAACTCTATAATTGCCGAGGTACCGAAGTCCATGCTGTTCGACTTGTCCAACATCAACCAGTGGAGGTTTGCCGTTGCCGTCACCAGCTACGACGGCTTCTCGGCTACCAAGGTGAGGGCTTTCAGCGTGGACGCGGAGCAGTGGGTGTGTGGTACTGGCAGCAAGTACGCCCTGGCGGTGGCGAAGGGTGTGGCACCCTACGTCTTCGACATCCTTGCCCCGACTGCCAAGGACCAGTACGAGATGCTCAACTCCTTCGACCCTAACACCGGGAAGCTGGCGGTCATAGTCGGTTTCGGCCCCTCGTACACCACGTACACCCCGCCCACGGCAACGACCACTACGACTACTACAACTACTACGACCACGCCGCCTC
>NZ_JBMFLY010000012.1:21350-26423 GCF_049970955.1 Thermogladius sp.
ACCACCACGACAACCACTACAACACCGGTCACAACACCTGCCACTACGCCGGCTACACCGCCCGCGGGCGCGCCACCAGTTGAGCTGTGGGTGATCGTCGTAGTAGTGGTCGTCGTCCTGGCAGCGGCGGTACTCCTCGTGTTGAGGGCGAAGTAGCTTGAGTTCAAAAGTTTTTCCACACCCGTTCACACAAATAATCTGTGGGGGAGCGGTCTAGTTGGCTAGGGTTAGGCTCGTAAACGTCGTTAAAAGGTACGGGAGGGTCGTAGCGGTAGACCACGTCAACCTCGACATAAGGGACGGGGAGTTCTTCGCTCTACTCGGCCCGTCCGGTTGCGGTAAGACCACTACTCTGAGGATCATAGCCGGGCTCGAGACCCCCGACGAGGGGGAGGTCTACATAGACGACAGGCTCGTGAACGACGTACACCCCAAGGACAGAGACGTAGCCATGGTGTTCCAGAACTACGCTCTCTACCCCCACATGACCGTCTTCGACAACATAGCGTTCCCCCTGAGGGCTAGGAAGAAGCAACTCGGCTTGACCGAGGACGACATAAGGAGCCTCGTGGTCTCCGTAGCCGAGTTCCTGGGCATTAAAGAGCACCTGGAGAAGTACCCGTCGCAGTTGAGTGGAGGGCAGCAGCAGAGAGTGGCGCTGGCGAGAGCCCTGGTGAGGAAGCCCAAGGTCTGGCTCCTAGACGAGCCTCTCAGCAACCTGGACGCGAAGCTGAGAGTTGCCATGAGGACCGAGCTAAAGAAGATCCAGATGAAGCTGGGGATAACCACGGTCTACGTGACGCACGACCAGGTAGAGGCCATGAGCATGGCGGACAGGATAGCCGTCATGAACGCCGGTAGGGTCCTCCAAGTCGGGTCGCCGAGCGAGCTGTACCACAAGCCGGCCGACACCTTCGTGGCGACCTTCATAGGCTCCCCGCCGATGAACCTCCTCCCGTGTAGAGTGAGGGAGGCCGAGCCCGTGGAGTACGCGGTCCCCGAGGAGCTGTCAGGTGGTGTGATGGGGTCTGGTAAGGTTAAGACGACCTTTAGGCTCGAGTGCCCCGGCATCGCGCTACCTATCGAGCCGGGGATCGCCTCCAAGATAACGGGCGCGGGCGTGGACGAGGTCTACGTAGGTATTAGGCCGGAGCACCTGGCCCTCTCGGGTAAGAGGGTGAGGGAGGTCGCGGTGACGGAGACGACGGTCGAGGTGGTGGAGAACCTCGGCTCCGAGGCCATCGCTACGACGAGGCTAGGCGACGAGCTCGTCAAGGTGAAGTTGACAGGGGAGGCCGGGTTCAAGCCGGGCGACAAGGCGTACCTCTTAATCGACCCGAGGAGGGTGCTGATATTCGATAAAAAAACGGGTAAGCTTATAGTCTAGTTTTTCAGCCTCGCACAGCCCCCATTCTCATCGCTTCGCCGATGTACCTCTGCGCCACTACGTAGATCACTATCGTGGGTATAGCGAAGAGTATGGCGTTAGCGGCGAACCTGGCCGGGAGCTCCAGCCCTCTGGCCCCGAAGGCGGTCTGGAAGATGTACTGCGCCAGCGTGCTGACGCCGAGGAAGTTAGCTAGGATGAACTCGCCCCAGGCGCTCATGAACGCGAACAGGGTTATTATGATGATAGCCGACCTGGAGGCGGGCAGTATCACCCTGAACACGATCGTAGTCCAGCTCGCGCCGTCCATGAAGGCCGCCTCGTCCAGCTCCTTTGGTAGGCTGTCGAAGTAGGTCTTCAGTAGCCAGGTCATGAAAGGTACCAGCCCGGAGCTGTAGATCACCGGGAGTATGAACATGTTCCCCAGCACCGGTACGCCCATGGCGTTGAGCCTCAGCAGGAATATGTACAGCGCCACCGTCGCCATGATGCCGAAGCCGCCGCCCACCTGGCTCATTATCAGGTAGACGTAGAGCAGGGAGTCCCTGCCCCAGAACCTGAACCTCGAGAACCCGTAGGCGGCGGGCGTGATTACGACGACCGATATCAGTATGGTGAGGAGCGCTACGACGAGGCTCGTGACGAGAGACTTGACGAACTCCGGGTCTCTGAGGACCTCGACGTACCTCCACGGGTTCACCCCGTACTCCTCCAGCTGGCTGAGGCTGGTTAGGAATATCCCCTCCTTCCCCAGGACCGACATGAGGAACGCGTAGGCTACTGGGTACAGTAGTATCGAGACTATCAGTACGCCGGCTACTGTCAGGGCCACTCTCAGCATTATGTTAGTGAATGTGATAGACCTCACCACCCTCTACCACCCCTCCTACTGTAGTAGAACCATAGAGCTACGTACGCGAGTATTATCAAGACCACGACCACGTACGTCGCCGCCGCGTAGCCGTACTGCTTGTCTATGGTCACCCTGTCGTAGCCGAAGAGTAGCAGAACCTCGTTCGCGTTCCCTGTTGCGGAGCCGAGGTAGGGGACGGTTATAGTCTTTGTGGGCCCGCCGCCGTTTATGAGCAGCGGTACCATGAAGGCCTGGAGAGAGGCGCCTGTTGTCAGTATAGTGGCTAGTATCAGGGGCCTGGATATCAGCGGTAGAACCACGTGCCTCATCCTGAAGAAGAGGCTGGCCCCGTCTATGTAGGATGCCTCGATCAAGTCCTTGGAGACGCCCGAGAGAGCCCCCATTGTCACGGTCATTATGAAGGGGTAGGCTAGCCAGGCCTCGAACAGGTTGTAGACTAGGAAGGCGTGCCACTCGTTGTTGTTTATGTCTAGGTGGAACGCCGCGCCCAGTGGTCCGCTGGGGTAGAATATGTACTTCCACATCATTCCGGAGAGGAGTATCGGTAGAGCCCACGGCGTAAGGAGCAGGCCCCTCCACACCCTCCTACCGTAGACTAGCGGCGTGGAGTACAGGAAGGCCAGTAGTACCCCGACGGAGACTTTCAAGGGGACGCTCGTAGCCACGAAGAGGAGTGTCTTGTAGAGCGAGTAGACGAACCTGGGGTCCGTGAAGAGCTTCTGGAAGTTGCTCAAGCCCACGAAGTGCATCTCCACGCTGTACTTGTCGGCTTCCAGGCTCTTGATCACCGAGTTGAAGTAGCCCTTGTAGTCCGTCTCGATGGACTTGAAGTACGCCTCGCTAGCCGAGACGATGCTCAGCCCCATCGACGTCAAGTTGAGTATCCTGTTGGGGTCCTGTAGCGTGGGGAGGTAGGAGGAGAGCTCCATGAGCCTGGTCAGGTTGGACTCTACGGCAGAGCTGATAATGGCCTTGTCCGTGGGGTAACCCAGGGCCGTGCAGTTGAACGCCTTCTCGAAGTCGCTTAGTATACTCGGCAGCATGTTCGCTTTGTTGTAGAGGTCTGAGACAGCCAGCTGGTACTCGAGGCTCGAGGGGCTCGTCCCGTTTAAGACCATGTTGTATATGTTCGCGAGGCTCTGGTTTATCGAGGTCAACAGCTCGTCCACGCGCTTGACCGCGCCAACGGCCCTCTCGACGTACGACGCGTTGTCTCTGAGGGCCTCCGCGCACGCTATGGCGTTGTTGATCGACCCGACTAGCTGGGGGTTCGGGGCTATGTTGACGTCGTTCGCGTTAGTGAAGGCTATCCCTATCGAGAATAGGATTGGCCATATGGAGAAGAACAGGTAGAGGGCTATACTCGCGACAACGAGAGAGTAGGCTACTCTTCTCGGGTAGAGGACCTCGGCCCTGGTCTTACGAGAGGGCATCTGGACCCCCCGATGGGAAGTCGGGGAAAAAAGCTATGTGGTCAACGTAGACAGGGCCTGCATTATAGCGGCGTAGGCCTGGTCTAGCTGCGGCCCGACCTGGGCTACGGCTGCCTGTATAGCCTCGCTCTGCGGCTTACCGGCGCTCATGGCGCTAGTGTACGCGTTTATAATGGCGTTCAGGTAGGTGCCCACGTTCCACACGACGTCCATCTTGGGCGAGTTCGGCATCGGGGTACTGTTGATTACCGCCTGAGCGAAGCCGTAGACGATGGGGTACTTGTCCTTGTTGGCCTCGAGGTACTGTAGAACGCTCAGTTTGACGGGGACGTAGCCGTTCTCGACCATGAGGGTCTTGACGGCGTCGTCGTTGAGCCCGACGTAGAGGGTGAAGAGTATTGACGCCAGTATCCTGTTCTTGCCGCCCAGCTCGGCCAGGGCCGTTATGTACATGTTCCTGAAGCCGCTGAACGGCTTCGGTATGTACTTGGTGTTGTTTATGATGATCGGCGGTATGGCCTCGACGATCACGTTGTTAAGACCGATGGTCTGGTTTATGCCGGCCAGGTTCCAGGGTCCTGTTATGATCATTGGGGCCCTCTCAGTGAAGAACAGGTTGGGCTGAGTGGGTGCGCCCAGGTCCTGGTAGTAGAGGTAGGGCAGTATGTTCTCGATGAAGAATATCAGGCCCTCTTTCGTCTGCGTCGAGTTGACACCTATCGTGTCGGTCAACTGGTCGTACCAGTACCCTCCGAACGCTGTTATCCACGGGTATATGTGGTAGGGGTCTATCTGGTACGCCAGCCCGTACTTCTCCTGGCCTGGGTTGTAGAACTGCTGCATAATGGCCTTCATCTCGTCGAAGGTGGTCGGGGGCGTCGAGACCATCTTCTTGTTTACGATCAGGGCTATGGCCTCGCCGGCGTATGGTACGCCGTACATCTTGAGCTTGTACGTGACGGCTGCGGCGGCCACGGGTAGGAGCTGGGCCCTGATGTCCTGGATCGACTCGGGCGGCAGGTACTTGTCCAGGGCGACTATCCTACCAGCTTCGGCGAAGCTGCCTATCCAGTCGTGGGCCCACGTGAAAACGTCCGGGCCGGCGCCCGGCTGCCCCACGGCCACCGCGGCTATCACAGCGGACTTCAGGGAGTTCATGTCGGCGTAGGCCTTAACTGTGACCTTGATGCACGGGTACTCCTTCATGAAGTCCTGTACAATCTTGTTGAAGGCCGGTATCTCGTTGCTGGCCAGTGCGTGGCCGAATATTATCTCGACGCTGCCGGCCGGTATGCTACCGGACTTGCACGCGGCGACGAAGTTTGCCAGGTCGCTGGAAACCCTGATAGTGGTGTTGCCTATGGTGAGGGTTGGAACGG
>NZ_JBMFLY010000013.1:0-25913 GCF_049970955.1 Thermogladius sp.
GGTAGTACTCGGAGAGCTCGTCGGGTATTTTAATGAACCTCTCGTCGCTGAACTCCTGCCTGACGAGTTCCCTGGCGAACAGGGCGTGGAACATCTCGGGTTTCACAACGGTTCCGTCCGGCAGGATGTAGGGGGGGATTTTCTCCGGGAGGTCTGGGACTATGTTGTACCAGGACTTGGGTAGGAGGTCGGGTCTTTGGGAAGACCTTAACTCCATTCCAACATGGTCCCACCAACCCCATAACGGAGGCCCCCCTCAGTATAAAAGCTTTCACTTTATAGAGCCGCTCCGTGTATTAAAGCAGTAAGTGGTGTAAGTATGGGAAAGTACGGCCTCTTGACCGAGAAGCAGTACGAGGTCTTGAAGCTGAGAGCCCAGGGCCTCACCCAGGCAGAGGTCGCTTCTAGGCTGGGGATGTCCAGGTCGGCGGTTGCTATCGCGGAGAAGAGGGCCCTCAGGAAGATAGAGCTCGCGGCCGAGACTCTCAGGGTCTACCGGGAGATCATGGCCGTGAAAGTGATAACGCTCGACGAGGGGGTCAGGCTAGTGGACGTACCGAGGACGGTCATCGACGAGGCAGACAAAGCGGGCGTCAAGGTCAAGGCGAACTTCGACTACATATTCGGGCTTCTACGTTTCAAGGCAGGCGCCGGCTACCCTAGGCTCAAGAAGAAGGTCAAGATCTACCTGATGAGGGACGGGAGCATAGACGTGGAGGAGACCGGCTGAGGCCGTGTTCGGAGAGCCCGCTTGACCAGGTTTTTAATCCCCTAAGGATATAGAATAGTGTCTCCTACAGTCTGTGTCGAGGGTAGTAAGTATGCTCGTATCCAAGGGGGTCAGGAATTTTACCGCGGGCGTGCTCGAGGTCTCCACGGGAAGCCCCCTTCTAGTCGTGAACGAGCAAGACGCTCTCGAGATGAGTTTAACACCCCACTCTAAGGTCCTCGTCAAGTACGAGGACAGAGAGGCCTACGCCACGGTTACGCTGACCAAGACCATGGTGGCGAAGGGGAGGGTCCTCGCGTCTATCGAGCTGGCCGAGAAGCTCGGCCTGAAAGAGGGCTACCCGGTTCAGGTCAAGCCAGCCGGCCTCCCCGGGTCGTACGCCTACCTGCTCAAGAGGATTCGGGGGGAGCGTCTGAGCTACAACGAGATGTACTCGATAATAAGAGACGTCGTGAACGGGGCGTACGGCGAGGCCGAGATAGCCGCGTTCTTGCTCAGCCAGCAGTTTTACGTCCTAGACGAGGACGAGCTCACGAGCCTCATAAAGGCCATGGTAGAGACGGGCGTGAAGATAAGCTTCGACGAGCCCGTCTTCGACGAGCACAGTATTGGCGGAGTCCCGGGGAACAGCAAGGTCGCGATGGTGGCGGTGCCCATTGTCGCGTCGTTCGGCCTGCTCATCCCGAAGACTAGTAGCAGGGCTATAACCAGCCCGGCCGGCACGGCCGACACGATGGAGGTCCTAGCGAGAGTGGACTTCACAGCGGAAGAGATAAGAGAGCTCGCCAAGAAGACGAGAGGGCTCCTGGTCTGGGGCGGGAAGCTCAACCTGGCCCCGGCAGACGACATCTTCGTGAACGTGGAGAGGAAGCTTTCCATAGACCCGTGGCACCAGATGGTCGCGAGTATACTGAGCAAGAAGCTCGCGATGAGCGTCGAGTCCCTGGTGATAGACATTCCCGTGGGGAAGAAGGCGAAGATAGAGGAGCCGGGCCACGCAGACCAGCTGGCGGGCCTCTTCATAAGGCAGGCCGCGAAGCTCGGCATGAGGATCAAGGTGGCCATCACGTTCGGGGGGCAACCCATAGGCATGAGCGTGGGGCCCGCCCTCGAGGCGAAGGAGGCGTTGGAGGCTCTGTTGAACAGGAGGGGGTCGAGGAGCCTAGTCGACAAGGCCGTCCTGATAGCCGGCTTGACCATGGAGCTGAGCGGTAAGGTGCCGCCTGGCCAGGGCGAGAGCTACGCGAGGGAGCTGTTCTCGTCGGGCAGGGCCTACGAGAAGTTCAAGGAGATAATCGAGGCCCAGGGCGGCAACCCGAACATTAAACCCGAGGAGGTCCCGCTGGGCAGGTACACTTACACGTTCAAGTCGCCTCTAGAGGGGGCGGTGACGTACATCGACAACGCGGCGGTAACCATGGTGGCTAGAGCGGCGGGGGCCCCCTTCGACAAAGGTGCCGGGATACAGTTCCACGCGAAGGTGGGCTACAGGGTCAACAAGGGCGACCCCCTGTTCACCATATACAGTAACAGCGAGAGCAGGCTCGAGGAGGCCATCTCGCTGGCGTCGAAGTACTCCCTTATAACCGTGGAGGGCATGTTACTGAAGACTCTCCCGTGACCCCTAGCTCCGCTTAAAGCTTATTTCATTCAACAGGGATTAGCCTCTCCAAGTGCAGAGGTGTACTCGCGTGTACGACGTAGTAGTGGTAGGTGCGGGGGTCGGCGGGCTGTACTCCTCGCTCGTGCTGGCCTCCAAGGGCTTCAAGGTCGCCCTCGTGGAGAGCAAGCCTAGGGGGAAGATCGGGGACAAGACCTGCGGCGACGCCATCGGGGTGCACCACTTCGAGCACATAGGGCTGCAGATCCCAGACAGCGTGGTAGACCACAGGTATAGGGGTGTGAAGATAAAGAGCCCCAGCGAGGAGCACGAGATAATCGTCCCGGGAGAAGGGGTCAGCGTCAACAGGGTCAGGTTCGGGCAGTGGCTACTGAAGAACGCCCTAGACCGGGGTGTCGAGCTGTACGACGAGCACTTCCTGGTCGGCGTAGAGGTTAAGGAGGGGAGGGTGAGCAGCGTAAGGGTGAAGAAGACCGGGGGAGGGGTAGTCGACCTTAAGGCGAGGTTCTACATAGACGCGAGTGGCGCGAGGCCCGCTCTGAGGACCAGGCTACCCGAGGACTGGCCCATCGCCGAGAGGCCGTACGAGACGGACTTCAACCTGGCGTACAGGGAGGTCGTCGAGCTCGAGAACGGGGTGAGCGAGGCGGACGTCCACTACGCCGTCATATACCTCAACACGAGAGTGGCCCCCGGCGGCTACTGGTGGATGTTCCCCAAGAACAGAGAGGGCACGGTGGTGAACGTCGGGCTCGGGGTGATAGGGGGGTCGGGGTTCAACCCGAGGCACAACTATGACAGGTACTTGAGGGAGAGGTTCAAGGGTAGGGTAGTCCACGCGGGGGGAGGTATAGTGCCGACGAGGAGACCCCTCCCTACAATGGTCTGGAGTAACGTGGGGAGCGTGGGGGACGCGGCGTACACCGTGAACCCAGTCCACGGAGGCGGGATAGGGTCGACTATGGAGGCCGCGAACATACTAGCAACGCACCTGGCGAACGTCCTTGAGCAGGGGGAGCCGGACACAGGCAACATGTGGGAGGTGAACCTGAAGTACCTAGAAGCGTACGGGGTCAAACAGGCCAGTCTCGACGTCCTTCGCATGTACCTCCAGAGGCTGTCCAACGACGACTTCGACTGGATAATAAGGAACAAGCTGGTAGACGGCTCGGCCGTGTACGACATAGGCGTAAAGGGCAGCCTGGGGGACAGGGTCGTCAGCTCTATCAGCACAGTGATCAAGCTCCTCGGGAGGCCTAGCCTGCTGGGTGAGCTGAGGATAGTCCGGAACTACATGAACAAGGTTACGACCTTGTACAGGGACGAGTACCCGAGGAGCCCCGAGGGGATTAGGAGCTGGGCGAGTAGAGTCGAGGAGCTGTTCGACGAGTATGCGAGGCTCATAGGGTTCAACAGGGGACCTAGAGTTAAATGGTGACAGTAGCCGGCGTAGACCTGCGGGGGAGCGATCGAAGGCCCTCGGGCGTAGCGGTGATTTCGGGGAGGGACCTACGCGTCGAGTCGCTGTACAGCGACGAGGAGATAGTAGACTTCCTCACGCGCCATAAAGCCCTGGTTGTCGCCATCGACTCCCCCCTCTCGCACAGCCCCTCCTACAGGCACGTCGACAGGGTTATGGTCAGGCTGGGCTTCAGGGTGCTCCCTCCTGGCTGGAGGGGCATGAGCATGCTCGTCGAGAGGGGGGTGAGGCTAGCCTCGCGCTTAAGTAGCATGGGCGTAGTCGTGCTCGAGACGCACCCCAGGAGCGCGCTCAAGTCGAGTAAGTGCCGCGGCCTGGGCGAGCTGGCGTCGAGGCTAGGGTTGGCCTTGCCGGGCAGGCTCACGAGGGACGAAGAGGACGCCGTGGTAGCCTCGGCTGTGAGCCTTATGTACGTGGAGGGCGCAGTCGTCGAGGTAGAGGGCGTGGACGGCAGGATCTACCTGTTGCCCCCTATATGCGGGGGCTCAGACTAGAGCGGAATATACCTTGTCGGCTACGTAGTTCAGGAGCGCCTTCTTGTCTACGAGCGAGAGGAGCTTCCTCGACAGGGGAATCGTCACCTTGGCGCCGCTGGCGTACATGTGCCCTCCCCCACCCAGCTTCACCGCGACCCTTCTAACGTCTACGCTCCTACTCCTCAGGCTCAGCTTCCCGTCTACCGATGCGATCACGGCGACGTCGGCGCTGTACCTGGTGAGCAGGTAGGCTGCGAGGAAGCTGTTCTCGACATCGCTATTCTCGTAAGCCGCGACCACGCGGATGCCGTCCGCCTCTCTCACGACAATGTTCTCTACGCTGGAGAGGGCCCTGAGCTCCCCGTCCATTGCTTCCTCCACTTTTTCGGTGAAGCTACTAGTCCAGGCCCTCCCCTTAAAGACCTCCCTCATGACCTTCAACCTCCACGAGTCGCTGTCGCCCCTCCTGATGAGCCTGAGGTACCAGCCACCCCTCCAGTGGTCGAACGTCCACAAGTCCCCGGCGCAGACGCCAGGGACGAGTTCCTCGGCTATCTCCCTGTTCACCCTCCCCGCCGCGTAGTACCTGTAAACGACGCCGGTCGCACACGTCGACGTGTCGAGGTATAGCTTGACGCCGGCCCCGCTTACCGCTGCCACCCACTCGTCATCCCATAAGTGGTGGTCGTACCACTCCACGCTAACACCTTTTGCCGCGAGCTCTCTGACAGAGCCTACTAGCTCGGGGAAACCGCCCGGGTTGACGCCGAGGTCTATCACTACCAGCTTCTCCACCTCCTTGATCTTGTCGAGTTTTTCGCCGAGTAGTCTGTGCAGTTTGTAGGGCTCGGTGAAGTAGACGTACCTAGGCCACTCCCCTGAAGCCAGCGCGTAGACACCGGCCCCCGCTACACCGTCCATGTCTGTGTGCGCTATGACGGCGTACTCGGCCACTATAAACCACGCTCTCTTAACACACTCTGATTAAAAGGTGTTTTAAAAAGGTGCGATGTCCGCTCACGGAGGTTTAGGCAGAATCTTGTTGTAGAAGTCTGCGAAGTCCCTGAGGAACCTACTGGGCTGGTCTAGGTACAGCGCGTGGCCCGCGTCCTCGTAGACCACTAGCTCCCCTCCCACCGCTGAGGCGAAGTCCCTCAACTCAGCGTAGTCGACTATGTCGTCTCTCTCCCCGTAGAAGATCCTCATTTTCACCTTCATTCTCTTGAAGGCGTCTACAAACTCCCCCGCCCCGACCGGCGCGACTAGTAGAAGACCCGCGACGGGGTTTGACGTAGCGTACCTCAGGGCGATGTAACCGCCGAGGCTCGCCCCTACGACTAGGGGCGGGACTTCGCCGAAGAACGCCTTGTAGGCGCTCTTGGCAAACTCCACGTTCTCCACGGGGTTCCTGGTGTGTTTGATGCACTTCGAGACTTTACCGTACGGCATGTCGACTGCGAGGTAGGGGATCCTCCTCCCGTCGAGTTCGCCTAGGAGCCCTATGTCCCTCCAGACATCGCTAGTGAAGCTGTATCCGTGTAGGAGTAGGACTGGTATGCCTGGCCTCTGCTCGTATATCACCCTGCACCTGTTGTCCCCGTAGCCGTAGAGGTCCTCGCGCATTTGCCTCACATTTTCCATTTTTAGCTCAGTGGGGTAATATCCCTATCCGTTACATCAAGTTTAATAGTCTCCAGGGGGATTAGTTAGCCAGGGCTTTGCTAAAGGTCCGAGTACTAGATCACCCGTATATACAGGTAGTCCTCACCACTCTAAGAGACAAGAATATCAGGCAGATAGAGTTCAGGAAGGCCATGGTAAGGCTCGGCAGGGCCATGGGCTTTGAGATAACGAGAGACCTAGAGCTGGAGCGCGTGGAAGTCGAGACACCACTAGGCGTCAAGACGGAGGGTGTCAGGTTCAAGGACATGGACAAGGTGGTGATAATAACCGTTTTGAGGGCAGGCATGCCCATGACGGAGGGGCTGATAAAGATCTTCTACAACGCTAGGCAAGGCGTAGTCTCCGCCAGGAGGGTGGAAGAGAAGGGGATGCGCGCTGACAAAACCTTCGACGTCGAGATCACGTACGTGAGGCTGCCGAAAATAAGTAGTGAGGACACCGTCATTATAGTGGACCCTATGCTGGCTACGGGCTCGACGATCAGGGAGGTCCTCAAGATAGTGCTGTCCAAGAGCAGGCCCCGGAAGGTCTTCGTCGTGGGCGCCATAGCTACACCGCTCGCGATCGACAGGGTTAGAGAGGTGGTCGAGGAGTACAACCTGGACGCCACGATCTACACAGCGGCGGTCGACCCCACAGTCAACGAGAAGGGTTATATAGTCCCCGGCCTAGGTGATGCAGGAGACAGGGCGTTCGGAGAGTGAGACTAGCCGAGTCAGAGCGCTGGTGGAGACACTCTTGGTAGATAAGGCTCTCGTGTTCGACTACGACGGGGTACTGGCGGAGATAGGGGAGGACATCCCACTGCCCTGGGTACAGGGCGTTCTCCGAGAGCTGAAGAGGAAGTACAGGCTGCTGATCGCCTCTACGAGGAGCACGAGCTTTCTGGTCGAGCAAGTCCCCTCTGCCGACGCGTACATCGGGGTTAACGGCCTCGAGGTCCTCGCGGGGGGCTACCTCGTGTACCCCTTAAGGGCTCTCGACGAGCGCAGGTCTAGAGACGTCGAGGAGCTGTACGAGAGGCTGAGAGAACCCTGCCTCCGGGTAGAGCTGAAGAAGAGCCTTCTAGGGAGGGCTCTCGGGCTGGGTGTCGGGTGGAGGAGGTGCCCCAGTAAGCCGGCGGACGTCGTCGCGGTCGAGGAGGAGTCTGAAAAGAGGGGGCTCTTCGTGTTCAAGTACCAGCGCCCGTTCATAGAGGTCTACGTAGCTGAGACGAGCAAGGCCGTAGGGTTGAGGGTTGCCAGGGCGCTTCTCGGAGTCTCAGAGGTCTACTTCTTCGGGGACAGCGAGAGCGACATAGAGGTGTTCGGCGAGGTCGAGCACCCCGTCTTCGTCAGAAACGAGTACAACCGCCACCTGAGCCCGCCAGGTGTCGTGGAGGTCTGGCAACAGGACCTGCCCGCGTTCTTGAAGAGGTTGCTCTAGCCCACCGTCACTTCCTCGACCACAGCAGAGTACTCTTTTACTGTTCTCCCCACCTCCGACTCTACGGTCTCCACCATCGTCCTGAGCTTGTCTCTCGACGGGGCCTCTATGTAGAACCTTATCTTAGGCTCTGTACCGCTACGCCTTACCAGCAACCAAGAGCCGTCGTCGTAGTCGTACCTGTACCCGTCTATGAGGGTCTCCCTCACGGGCTCCCCGAACTTGTTCCTGAGGTTCTCGGCCAGCCTGCGGTAGACGGCGTCCAGCTTCTCCTCCGGCTTCAACTTGTAGCTCCTCCTGTCCCACGGGTACTCCTTAATCCCCCTGTCCTTCAGCACCTCGGCGAACCTCTTGCCCTCCTCTACTACAACCTTGCTTATCAGCGCGGCCTGTAGCACGCCGTCGACCCACGGTCCCCACCTGGGGTAGATGAGCTTCCAGGGCTCTGCCGCTATCACTACGCTGGGGTCCTCCTTCACCCTCTCGTGAGTCTTGCCAAGCAGGTACCTCTCTACGCTGAGCCCGTGCCTCTCGGCGACCTCGTCCACGACCCGCCCAGTGTCCACGCTCACGACTACCTTCCCCTTCGAGCCTCCGCCCAGCTCGTCAATGAAGAAGGCTATGACCCTGTCCTGCTTTATGAAGCCCTCTACTGGGTCGAGTACTGCTAGCCTGTCGGCGTCCCCGTCGTGTGCGAGGACGGCCGCCGGCTTGACGCTGGAGTAGAGGCCTATGTAAGACTCGAGGACGTCCTTCCTCGGCTCAGGCGTCCTCACGGGGAAGAAGCCGTCCGGGTTGGCGTTGACCGTGAGTGGGGTGGCACCTATCATCCTCAGAAGAGTGGGCGTCACATGGCCGGCGGCCCCGTTTGCCAGGTCGACAACTAGTACGGGCCTCCAGGCTACCCTCCGCGGGCGCGTCAACTCGTACAAGTCCTCGACGTAGTCGTCCACGAGGCCCGGCTCAGTGTGGAACCTGCCCGCCTCGCTCCACCCCAGGGGTGATAGGGCCTTGTTGAAGACCGCCTCCTCGACCTCTTTTTCCAAACCCCTGACGAACTCAAAGCCTTCCGGGTCGTAGAACTTGAGCCCGTTGTACTCCGGGGGGTTGTGGCTTGCAGTTACGCTGACGCCGACCCCCCTCCCCCTCTTAGCCGCGTAAGCCGCGACGGGCGTGGGTGCTAAGCCGACTAAGTAGACGTCCACCCCTCCAGCCATAAGACCTGTAGCCGTAGCGAGTGTCAGGACCTGGCTTGTCGTCCTTGAGTCGTGGACGATAAACGCCTTGCGGGAAAGCCCCAGTCTCGAGACTGCTAGCCCTATCCTGTAGCATAGAACAGGGTCTATCTCGCCGGGATACCGTAACCTAATGCCGGCAGTGCCGAAGAGTCTCAAACCAAAACCCCGGTTTAAGCAATAGTATACCACGATATATACCTGTTTTTTGTATCACGTCCGGACAACCACCCCATACACGCGACCAACCCCCCATACCCTTGATCACGGGAAGGGGGGAGGGGGTGAAACCTTTAAAAGCCCCCAGGGGGGAGTTATTTAGTGGGTGATTCAGGGATGAGTGTTTACATAGAGAGTTTGAAAAAGAAGGTCGTGGGGAAGCACGTTTACGGCGAGCTCTACGGTTGCGACCCAGATTTGTTGAGCGACCCCGTGTATTTGAGAAAGGTCGTCGAGGAGTCGGCTAAGGTGGGCAACTTCACGATCCTAGACGTGAAGACGTGGAAGATCGACCCGGGCGTTACAGTCTTCGCGGTGGTCCTCGAGAGCCACATATCGATACACACGTGGCCCGAGTACTCCTTCGCCACGGTGGACGTATACACTTGTGGGGAGAAGACCGACCCTCTGGCTGCTTTCAAGTACATCGCGAATGCCCTGAGAGCCGCGAGATACACGTTGCGGACGTCTTCGAGGGACTACGTGGAGGAGAATGAGTAGAGTCGTAGTGGTCGGCGGCGGCCCCGCCGGCCTCACGGTAGCGTCGCTGATCAGGGATCGGGATGTACTGCTCTACGAGGAGCACCCCAGGTTCGGAGAGCCACGCCACTGTACAAGCATCGTCGGCCACTACACCGCGAGCTTCTTCGCCAAGCTTTTAACACCCAGGGTCGTTAAACGGGGCTACAAGAGGTTCCTGTTCCACACCAGGCTGGGGAGCTACCTGGTGGAGTTTAGTAGAGAGGTCGCCTTCTACCTCGAGAGACCGCTACTCGAGGAGAAGCTAGCCGATAAGGCGAGCAGGCTCGGCCACAGCCTCCAGACGGGCGTGAGGGCTAAGCCGCTAGACACGTACAGCGTGAGGGCGGGTGATGACATTGTACGCTTCGACAGGCTCGTTGTAGCCGACGGCTCTACGAGCGAGTTCTTCAGGTTCTTCAACGGGAGGAGACGGGAGTACTTGTATGGCCTACAGGCACTCGTTGAACACGAGGGAGGCGAGGACACAATACACGTAGAGTATAGCGTAGGCGGCGCGCTGTTCTCCTGGTTTGTGCCGATAGGCGACGGCCTCGGCTTAGCGGGGTACCTGACCGAGAGGCACGTCGGAGACCCCGGGTCGGCCGTCGAGAAGGTGCTCGGCGTTGCGGGGGTAAAGTACAGGAGGCTACTGGGCTTCTTCGGAGGGGTGGTGGTCAAGCCGGGGCAATTGTCTAGGCCTCACATACGTGGTAGGGTCTTCTTTATAGGGGACGCCCTCGGACTGGTGAAGCCGTTCACCTACGGGGGTCTTTACTACGTCGCCAGGCTGGCTAGGGTTCTCGTCGAGTCGCTTGAGAACCCGGCGACTTACGAGAGGGAGGTCAAGAGGCTAGCGCGTCTGAACTCGCTGGAGAGGGGGTTCTCGGGCATTGGAGTACCAGAGCTGGCACCGCCTATATTAAAAGTCGTAAGCTCTAGCGGGTTGTTCAACCCCCTCGACTACGACGAGCACTTCAGGCTAATCCTGAAGACCGCTGCGTCGCCCCTCCTCGTCTACCTTACCCTCTTTAAAAGCCTCGCATAACGCTCTAGAGAGATTCATGCCGGCCTCTAACACCCTTTGCGAGACCTCCAGTGACACGTCCAGATTCTTGACCGAGACCCCTATGATGTAGACCCTCTTTACAGCACCCCCTCTCACCAGCATGTCCACGAGCATCCTGAGGGGGAGACTATGCGTGGTGGGGATGTAGTACTCGGAGACCTTGTCGAGGTCGACTAGGACTATGTCCCCCTCGCCCAGCTTGTCCGAGTAGACCGCGTCCACCACTACCAGGTTCTCGGGCCTGGCCGAGAAGATGTGTGAGAGGCAGTTCTCTAGGCCGTACTCGCAGACTACGCTGGGGACTCCACACTTGGAAAGCTCCTCGCACACGATAAGCCCTATCCTGTCGTCTCCTCTCAGCGGGGACCCAACGCAGGCGACAAGGCTACTCCTTAAATCGACCTTGTCTAAAAAACTCGTTCTGCTCCTCGCCGTTCACCTTGGGGCGTTACTTGCCTTCCTGAGCAGCTCCTCCCAGGCGGCGTCGACTAGCTCCTGCAGCTCCTTCACCAGGTGCCTGTTCTCGGGCTTCAGCAGGTGCCTGAACCTACCCTGTAGCTCGAGGTACTTCTCGATCGGCTGCTTCAGCTTGGGGTTCCTGGCGATGGCCAGGCTCCTATCGGTGAGCAAGTAGCCTGTCTCGGGCGTCCACTCCCACAGCGGGAAGTAGCAGGTGTCCACAGCCCTCCTCGTCACCTCTAGCGTCAGCGCTGGGTCGTGCCTCCAACCCCTGTCGCAGCTGCTCAGGGCGTGTATGAAAGCGGGGCCCTTCACTTCTATACCCTTCCTCACCTTCTTCATGAAGTCCATCCAGTGGGCCGGCGTCGCGGTCGCTACGTAGGGTATCCTGTGAGCCACCATTATCTCTGCTATGGGCTTCTTGTTCTCCATCTTACCCGGCAGCACGCTCCCCACGGGCGACGTCGTGGTCCAAGCGTACTTGGGCGTGCCGCCGCTCCTCTGTATCCCGGTGTTCATGTACGCCTCGTTGTCGTAGAGTATGTAGAGGAAGTCGTGGCCCCTCTCAGCCGCGCCGCTGAGGGCCTGGAAGCCGATGTCGAAGGTGCCGCCGTCGCCCGCGAAGACGACGACGTCGACGTGCTCGTAGGGCAGTCTCCCGGTCTTCTTCATGGCCTCTATAGCGGCCGCTATACCGGAGGCCGTCGCCGCTGCGTTCTCGAACGCGTTGTGGATCCACGGGACAGCCCAGCTGGTGTACGGGAAGATTGTGGTCGAGACCTCGAGGCAGCCCGTTGCCGTGACGACTATAGTGGGGCCTCTGAAGGCGAAGCTCGCGAGCTTGACTACTATTGGGGCAGCGCAGCCAGCGCACAGCCTGTGGCCCGGCAGTAGGGCCGGCCTTCTCGTCTCAGCTAGTTGCCTGAGGTTGAAGACCAGAGGCATCTCGACCTTTTGCCCGGGCTCGAACAGCCAGAGCTTGTACGCCGGCTCGCCCTTCTTGACGGGGAACTCGGGCAGGGTCTTTACGACCACGCCTACCACCTCACTCCCTCACGCCGAGGTACCTGAGCTTGGGCTCGAACACCCCCTTCTCGAGCTCCTTGAACAACCCTCTTATCATCCCCTCGACGAGGTCCGGGACGAGGTCTCTACCGCCCAGCCCGTAGATGTAGTTGACCAGCGCCGGCCTGTTCTTCAGGTCGTACAGAGCTGTATTGATCTCGAGGAATAGCGGGCCGTAGCTACCCGGGCTTATCCCCTTCTCCATTACCGCCACCACTTTAGCGTTCTTCAACACCTCAGCGACCTCCTTGAACGGGAAGGGCCTGAACATCCTGAGCTTCACCAGCCCCACCTTAAGGCCCTCCTTCCTCAGCCTCCTCACGACGCTCCTCATGGTGCCGACGCCGCTTCCCATACCCACTAGGACCACGTCGGCGTCCTCTACCTCGAACGGGTCTAGTATGCCGTCGCCGTACCTCCTCCCAGTCAACTTGAACCACTCCTCGTTGACCTCGCGCACGACCTCGGGGACGTTCTTCATTGCCTCCACCTGCTGGACCTTGTGCTCGAAGTAGAAGTCGTACAAGTCCAGGTTGCCGAAGCTCAGGGGCCTAGCCGGGTTGAGTGCGAGAGGTACCTCCTCGTCGAAGTAGTCGACCTTCACCTTGCTCACCTTCCTGTAGCCGCCGAGGAACTCGTGGACGACCTCGTCGGGGAGCATGTAGATGTTCTCGAGTGTGTGGCTGAGGAAGAAGCCGTCCAGGTTAACGGCCACGGGCAAGAGCACCCTCTCGTCCTCGGCTATCTTGAAGGCCTGGATAGTCGTGTCGTAGGCCTCCTGTACGTTCTCGGCGAATAGCTGTATCCAGCCCGAGTCCCTCATGAGGTACGCGTCGCTGTGGTCGTTGTGTATGTTGATCGGGGCCGAGAGGGCCCTGTTGACAACCGCCATGACTATGGGTAGCCTCAGGGCAGACGCGATGTACAGTACCTCCACCATGAGGGCGAGCCCCTGTGCAGAGGTCGCTGTGAAGGCCCTGGCGCCCGCGGCAGCGGCCCCGACGCAGGCGCTCATGGCGGAGTGCTCCGACTCCACTGGGATGAACTCGGTCTTCACCTCGCCGTCCGCCACGAACTCCGAGAACTTCTCGACTATGATCGTCTGGGGCGTTATGGGGTACGCGGCGACGACGTCGACCAGGCTCTGCTTGACGGCGTAGGCCACGGCCTCGTCGCCGTTCACGGTCATCATGACCTGCTTCTCCAAGGGGACTCGGGGTTTAACCACGGCCTGGGTCACGGCCACCACCTAGAACTCGGGTACCATGCTTATGGCCTTAACCGGGCACTCGTTGGCGCAGATACCGCAGCCCTTACAGTAGTCGTAGTTCACAACCACGTTCTCACCGTCCCAGACTATCGCCATGTCGGGGCAGAACAACCAGCAGAGCATGCACTTCGTGCACTTGTTGTAGTCTATAACCGGTTTTAGGGCTCTCCAGTCCCCCGTCTTGTAGTCGGTCGACAGCCTGAAGGCTACGCCGGCTTTAGGGAGGCTTCTCCAACCGGCTTGTTGGGACATCTACTTCACCTTCACAGTCAAGTCATACGACTTCCTTATTAAATCGATGTTCTTGTCCGCGACAGCTCCCTTGAACCTCTCCTTCACCGCCTTCTCCAGGCTGCCCCAGGAGACAATGCTCCACGCCTTCATCAACCCGCCTATCATTGCCGTGTTGGTTATGTTGGCCTTCAGGATCTCGAGTGCGAGCCTCGTAGCGGGCGTGGTGTAGACCTTCACACCTTGTGGGAGGTCGCCGAGCCTCTTGAAGAGCGACTCCTTGTCCCCCTCGTAGTTCAGGACCAGGATGCCGTTCTCCTTGATACCCGCGTACACCTTGGGGGATATGAGGCTGTCGTCCAGGACGATCACGACATCCGGGTTGTAGACCATGCTGTGGATCTCGATCGGCTCGTCGCTTATCCTCGTAAAGGCCAGCATGGGGGCTCCTGACCTCTCGGGGCCGAAGGCTGGGAAGCTCTGGGCGTGCTTCCCGTCAAGGGCGGCCGCCATTGCTAGGATGTTGCTCGAGGTCCACGCCCCCTGTCCACCCCTCCCGTACCACGTGATCTCTATGAGCATCTAGACACCGGGTTCAATCTATCACCTGAGTTGATTTAAATATCTATCTAGAACCAAGTTGGAAACGGGCTATACGCTGCCCCGCGCGAACGTATTTGTATGGGTGAACAGATACACAAGTGTTAAACACGTCGTGTCCGTATCGTTAAAAGGAGCACCTGGTAGTATGCATTTAGTGGCTAAGGGTGTGCTGGCTATTGACGCAAACGCTAGCGCTAGCTGTAGACGAGTACGCTGGTTCTAGGTTCGTCGTCAACGTGATCAGGGACAGGTGCAAGGAGTGCGAGTTTTGTATCGCCATCTGCCCCGTTAAAATACTGGTGAAGGGTCAGAATTCAAACCGTTTCGGCTACAGGCCTCCAGTGGTGACAGAGCCCGACAAGTGCATCGGCTGTAGGCTGTGCGAGTACGTCTGCCCCGAGTTCGCGATATACGTGACGAAGGGTGGCAGGAGTTGAGACGGGAGTTCTTGTCGGGTAACAGGGCTATCGCTGAGGCCGCGATACTGTCGGGGCTCAAGTTCTACGCCGGCTACCCGATAACGCCGGCTTCAGACCTCATGGAGTACCTGGCAGAGAAACTGCCGAGCTACGGCGGTATAGTGGTCCAGTTCGAGGACGAGATAGCCAGTATAAACGCCGCGATAGGCGCGTCGTGGGCTGGCGTCAAAGCCATGACCGCTACGAGCGGCCCCGGCTTCTCGCTGATGGCGGAGGGGATAAGCCTCGCGGTCGCCACCGAGACCCCGGTCGTGGTAGTCGACATCATGAGGGCGGGGCCTAGCACCGGGATACCGACGAAGGCGACGCAGTCGGACGTGTACCAGGCCCGCTGGCTAGCGCACGGGGACTACACGATCCCGGTGTTCGCACCCTGGAGCGTCCAGGACTGCTACGACATGACCATAAAGTCCTTCAACGTGGCGGAGAAGTTCAGGACGCCTGTAGTGCTTCTCTCGGACGCCAACATAGCCCACATGTGGGAGACGCTCTACGTCAGGGAGCCGGGTGAGGTGGAGATCATAGAGAGGAAGAAGCCCTCTGTGCCCCCAGAGGAGTACAGGCCCTACCAGCCCGGCGAGGACCTAGTACCGCCGATGGCCGTCTTCGGCGAGGGCTACAAGGTGATAGTCGAGTCCCTTGTCCACGACGAGCTGGGGTACTACCGCCAGGACTCCGTGACTTACCGCGAGATGATCACGAGGCTCAACGAGAAGATAAGGAGGGGTGTGGGCTACATCTACGAGCAGGAGGAGTACTGGGTCGAGGACTCGGACACCGTCGTAGTAGCGTACGGGTCGACCGCGCGCATGGTGTACCCGGTAGTCAAGGCTCTGAGGCAGAAAGGGGCTAAGGTGGGCTTCTTGAGGCTGAAGACGCTCTGGCCACTGGACGAAGAGAGGCTGTGGAGGGCCCTCTCGAGGGCGGGCAAGGTCATCGTCGTCGAGAACAACACGGGGAGAGTCTACTTGGACGTCGCTAGGATCGCCGGTTCGGCGAGGACGTTTTTCTCCCCGATTTTAACGGTCGACCCCCCTAAGTTCAGTGAGGTGATGGAGGCCGTCGCCAGATGGCTCTAGCCAAGCTGACCCTCCACCCCCTTGACAAGTACCTGAGGACCGACAGGCTCCCCCACATATGGTGCCCAGGTTGCGGGATAGGCATAGCACTAGGCGCCATGCTGAGGGCCATTGACAGGAGGATAAACGAGGGGAAGCTCGACAGGAACAAGGTGGTCTTTGTTACCGGTATCGGCTGCTCCGCTAGAGTCTCCTTCTACGTCGACTTCGACTCTGCCCACACGCTCCACGGGCGAGCCATACCGTTCGCTACCGGCGTCAAGCTCGCAAACCCGAGCCTAGAAGTCATAGTCGTCGGTGGCGACGGGGACATAGCAGGTATAGGAGGCAACCACCTGTTGCACGCTGCCAAGAGGAACATGGACCTGTTCGTCGTTATGATAACCAACTTCGTGTACGCCATGACCGGCGGTCAACTGGCCCCAACCACGCCGTTGAAAGTCTACACGACGACCACCCCTCGCGGGAACCCAGAGCCGCCTCTCAACGTAGTAAAGCTGGTCGCGAGCCTCAACGCGAACTACGTCGCGAGGGCCAGCGTCACAACACCGCACTACATCGAGATGTTCACTTACAAGGCTCTGGGGATGAGGGGTTTCAGGTTCCTCGAGGTGATAAGCACGTGCCCCGAGGTCTACGGCAGGCACATCGGGTTGAGGAACCCGGTCACGATGTTCGAGGAGCTGAAGAAGAGGGTGAAGTACAAGCCCAACCCGGTAATAGACGAGTCCGACATAGACTGGGAGAAGGGGATCGTCATAGGGGAGTACGTCGTCAGGAACAACCCTTCGTACCTCGACCTGGTGAAGAGGGGTTGAGAGTTGAGGCACGAGATACTCATCGTCGGGAGAGGGGGCCAGGGCGTCCTACTACTGGGTAGGCTGATCGGCTTCGTCGCGTCTAAGTACATGAACTACTACACGTCCGGGACGGAGCACTACGCCTCCGAGACGAGGGGTGGTGAGAGCAGGGTCGACATGGTCATAGCCGACAGCCTCGAGGAGACCTTCAACTTCGTCTCGGTCACAAACCCGTACATAATGATACTCCTCTACCCCTACAACCTCGACAGCTACCTCAAGCTAGCCCAGAGAGAGACGTTCGTATTCCTTGACAAGACCTTCTACCAGGGGGAGGTCAGGACCGAGGCCAAGCTCTACGCCCACGAGTACACGAGGCTGGCAGAGAGGCTGTTGAACAACCCGAGAGTCGCGAACATACTCCTCTTAGGCCACGTCGTCAAGGTGACGAACCTACTGCCCCTCGACTACGTGAAGATGGGTATAGCAGAGCTACTGGACAAGAGGTATCACGAGGTGAACTTCAAAGCCCTCGAGGCCGGCTTCAACCTCCCGGCTTGATGGCTTATTTCATCATCGGGAACGGTATGACTTCCTTAATAGACGAGACACCTGCTAGGACCATGCTAACCCTGTCTAGCCCGACTCCAAGCCCCCCGGTGGGGGGCATCCCGTACTCCAGCGCCTCCACGAAGTCCCAGTCAAACGGGTGCGCCTCCTCGTCGCCCCTCCTCCTCCTCTCCTCCTCGGCCCTGAAGTACTCTGCCTGTAGAACCGGGTCGTTCAGCTCCGTGTAGGCGTTGGCGATCTCCATGCCGGCGATGAACAGCTCGAACCTCTCTGCTAAGTCAGGGTTGTACCTGTGGGGCTTCGCCAGCGGCGAGGACGACCTCGGGTAGTCGGTGATGAACACAGGCTGAACCAGGTACTTCCTGCCCACGAGCTTGTCGAACAGCTTCACTATAGCCCTCCCCCTGTCGTACCCGCCTGCCAGGCTTATCGCGTTCTTGGCCAACAGGTCTCTGATCTCGTCGTCGCCGAGCTTCTCGACGTCTATACCGGCGTACTCCTTGAAGGCCTCGTACATAGTCATCCTCTTGAACGGGCGCGACAGGTCTATCCTCTCCTTGACGTCTCCAACGGGCACCTCGACGACACTCCTCCCCACGACCTTCTCGGCCAGGTGGCTTATAAGCTCCTCTGTCAAGTCCATCATGTCGTTGTAGTCCGCGTAGGCCTGGTAGGCCTCCAGCATCGTGAACTCGGGGTTGTGCTGGGCGTCGATGTCCTCGTTCCTGAAAACCTTACCGATCTCGAAGACTTTGTTGAACCCCCCGATAATGAACCTCTTCAAGTGTAGTTCGAGGCTGATCCTGAGGTACCACTCGGTGTTCAGAGCCCAGACGTAGGTCTTGAAAGGCCTGGCTTCTGCGCCGCCGTATATAGGCTGTAGGACAGGGGTCTCGACCTCGACGAAGCCCTTCCCCCACATAAACTTCCTCGTCTCCTCCAGGACCTTGAACTTAACCTCGAGCACTCTCCTAACGTCTGGTGTCAGCATCATGTCGAGGTACCTCTTCCTGTACCTGACCTCCGGGTCGAGCAGCCTGTGCCCGTACTTCACAGGCGGTGCGCGGAGGCTCTTCGCCAGCAGCTGAAGCCCCCTGACGTCTACAGTCAGCTCACCCCTCCTAGTCCTGTACAACACGCCCTTCACGTTCACGAAGTCTCCGAGGTCTACGTACTTGCCGAAGAACTCGAAGACGTCTCCGGCCTTGCTCTTGTCTATCGACGCCTGAATGCGTAGCCCGTCGTCAACTATGTCGAGGAACACGAGGCCACCGTGTCTCCGAACGGCTGCTACTCTGCCGGCCACAGCGACTTCGGCCCCCTCCACGGGGTTGTCTAGGATACTTTTCAAGCTCGCCGGTTGGTAGAGGGGCTTGTGTGGGTACGGGTTGATGTTCTTCGAGATCAGCTCCTCTCTAATACGCCTCCTGTGCTCGACCTCGCCACTCAACTAAGCACACCCGTCTACCACGCGAATAGGCGGAACCGGCTTGATTGAAGTATTAAAATCCTCCACTTATTTAAATAGTATTGAGGGCCGGTAGCTCAGCTGGAAGAGCGCCGCCCTCGCACGGCGGAGGTCCCGGGTTCAAATCCCGGCCGGTCCACTTCTCGGGGGCTTACTTATAAATCGACGTAAGCATAATTCTAGTCTCAGGGCTGTGTTTTTTGGTCACGGAGCAGGAGATCTACAACCTCATAACGAGGCTCAACATAGACTACTCTAGGCTGGAGTTGCTGAAAGACCTGAGCGCCGAGGCCAGCCTCCTCCTCAGGAGCAAGCTGGTCAAGGTCGTCAAGCTGGGCTACGACGACGTCCTGAACATAACGTCTCTCAGCCCAGACAAGAACATACTGGTGACCGTGAGGCTCGAGGACTACAAGTTTACCGTGTACATCGAGAAGGGGGTCCTGGTCTCCTCCTCGATGGTCAGCCTCACGCAGTCCTCGACGAGAGTAGCGGGTTTAAAACCTCTCGTGGTCTTAGCTATGTCGGCGAAAGACAGGCCTGTTACGGCGTACGTCTACGAGGTCCTACCCCTGGTGGAAGAGGAGAAGACTAGTCAGGTACCCGAGAAGCCGAGGGCCGAGGCCCAGAAAGCGGAGGCGCCCGCTGTGCAACAGCCCCTCCTGGCCGTGGAGGCCGAGAAGATAAAGTCGTTCAACGTAGAGCTGGAGAGGCTGGTCAACGACTACTCTAACTTCTACGGCTGTAGGGTAGTGTCGTTCGGCGTCTCACTATCGAAGGGCGTGCTCTACGTGAGAGTGAGCGTTAAGAAGGCTGGGCTCATGAAGAAGTGCGAGCACTTGAAGTTGAAGGAGGCGATCGAGAGGGACCTCGAACTCCTGGCCTCGAAGTACGACGTCAATATGCCGGTCAAGATCCTTGTCTCCCTTGAGCAGTAGTAGACTTCCCCCCAGAAGATATCTCGATAGTCTTCTCGATCTCGACGGGGGCTTTCTCGGCGAGCCTCGGGACCTCTACGTGTGCTTCTTCGAGCTCTCCGAGAGCCCTCTTGTAGACTGCCTCGGGGTCGTGGTAGTAGTCGAAAATGATCCCTGCAACGTCCCAAGCATCGGTTATCCCTCTAACCCTCATCCAGTTGAGGATGGTGGCCTTCCTCTCGATCTCCTCGAGTACGTCCTCGAAGTCGAGCCCCCTCTTCTCGGCTATGTCTCGGAGGTGAATGCTCTTCGAGAGGTCTACTATGAAGCTGTCCGTCCGCGGGTCCCACTGCGCGATTTTGATGTACTTGTCGGCGTCCTCCACCTCCTGTACTACTGTGACCCTCCTCCGCACAGAGACAACGCCTTTCTCGACCCTTGTGAGGACCCTCTGTATGTGTATGAACACGTTCATCAACTTCATGTAGGCCGGCGGTATGTTCATCGGGGGGCTTGTGAGCCTCTTTATCGCGTAGTCGAGCGTCTCGGCGTGGATGGTTGAGAGGCCGCCGTGCCCGGTCGCCATGCTCTGGAAGAGCACGAAGGCCTCCTCCCCCCTGACCTCGCCGACGATAATGTAGTCTGGCCTGTACCTCAGGCTGAGCTTGACCAAGTCGTAGAGCCTAACGCTAGTCCCGACGCTCTGGCCGACCACGAAGGTCTCTCTACTGGTTAGCTGCGTCCAGTTGACGTGTGGGAGGTTGAGCTCCGGCGTGTCCTCGATCGTGACGATCTTCTTCCCGGGCTTGATGAAGAGCGAGATCGCGTTCAGCAGCGAGGTCTTGCCGGCACCCGTGCCGCCCGCTATCATCGCCGTCTTGCCGTGCTCGATGAGCGTCCAGAGGTAGGCCCCCACCACCGAGTCTATTACTCTCCCCTCTATGAGCTCGACGGGGCTGAAAGGCCTCTCCCTGAACTTCCTTATAGTGAAGGTGGGGCCCTTGACGGACACCTCCCTCCCGAACGTGGCGGCGAGCCTGTGCTTCTCTGGTAGCATCGCGTCGACTATTGGGTAGGCCACGCTGATGTGCTTCCCGGACATGTGGGCGAGCTTCATGACGAACTCGTTCAGGTAGTCCTCGCTTTCGAAGATTATGTTCGTGGGGATGCTCTCGAACTTCTTGTGCCAGACGAAGACAGGGGTCTTGACACCGTTGCAGGATATGTCCTCGATGTTGGGGTCCCTCATCAGGGGGTCTATGGGACCGTAGCCTAACAGGTTCCTCTCCAGGTAGTACATCAGCTTGATCCTCCGGGAGCCCACAAGCCCCAGCTTCTCCTTGTACTTGTCGGCTATCCTCTGTATCTCCGAGTAGACGTACTCCCTTAGGTCTTTGACAGCACCGGGTTTCGCCGGCGGCCTCATCTCGTCCATTACGATGTCTGTGAGCTTCTCTAGGACCGCCCTGTCTTCCTCGGTCAGCCCGAACTCCTCTACATAGTAGACAATGCCTTCTTTAGTCTCTGCGACCGTGACCTTGACGAAAGGCTTGTAAACGTAGTAGGAGTCTAGGACTTTAGAGCCCGGCTCCCTGATCAGGAGCCGCAGGGGCTCCTCGACCGGTGTTATGGCCTTGACGAGCTCGCCCAACTCGCTCTTCGGCTTCCTCACCCTCTGCAAGGGGAGTTTAATCGACAGTTTCGGCAAAAGCTCCCTCCAGACAATTATATTTCTTGTTTAGCAACAATATAAAGTTGGGGGATGCGATATCTAACTGTGTGAGGGTCGCTTAATGGGTTTTCTCGACAAGGTGTACAAGTGGTTTGAGCCCCTAGGTCTGAAGATACTCGAGGTTTACCCGTCTATCAGCACCTCTATCAGGAGGTCGGACCTCCACATCCACCCGCCCGTCTACGCTTCCCTGATCGTCTTCTCCCTGGCAATCTCCACGGGGGCGGCCGTAGCTCTCCTCGCATTAGCCGTCCTCTTGAGGCTCGTGGTCTTGGGGGTAATAGCGGTCGTCTTGCCCTCCCTCGTATTCCTACTCTTCGTGGCCTACCCGAGCCTGCGCGTCTCGAACAGGGCCTCGGCCATCGACACAGAGTTCCCCTACACTATGAGCTACTTGAGCGTCCTAGTCCAGAGCGGTATGAGCCCGTACGTGGCGTTCGAGAGAGTGGCGAGGAGCGGCAAGATATTGCCTCACAGCGCTGAGATAGGGCAGAGGTTCACGCTACTTGTAAGAGTTCTCGGCAAAGACCCCCTGACGGCCTTCAGCCTACTAGGCGAGAGGTCTCCCAGCCCTATCGTGAGAGACGTGCTGGCAGGCTACGTCACAACGGTGAGGGCCGGCGGCGACGTGATCGACTACTTGAACAAAAAGGCTAGAGCACTATTCAACGACCTCCTCGTGAGGATCAAGATAACAGCCGACAGGCTGGGAGGCCTCCTCGAGTCCTACCTCGCGGTAGTCCTCTTGACGCTTCTTACAATGACGGTCATGTACTTCGTTACACAGAGTTTCGCCGGCGTCCTCCCGTTCGGTCTGACTGGTGGAGGTATGTTCATGCTCTTGTACATACTCCTCCCTCTCCTGTCCTTCGCCGTCATATACTTCGCCGACCTCCTCCAGTTCAAGGAGCCCTGGATGGACTGGAGACCCTACATAGTCGCGTTGGGCCTCACAATGCCCTTAACAGCGCTGTTCCTGTTCTTCGGCTGGGTCCTCTACACGAGCATACCCCCCTACCACCCCCTGAAGTACAACCCCGTGCTCAGTGGAATGTACACCATGCTGGTCTGGCCGGCAGAGCTATACCACTTGCCGGGCTACACCTACGGCAGCGTAGCGCTGGGAATGGCGCTGATCTACGCCACCATCCCAGCGGTCGCCTACTACGAGCACGTATCGAGAGAGTACAAGATCATAAACGGCATCACGAGGTTCATAAGAGACCTGGTCGAGGTCAGGAAGACGGGCCTCTCACCCGAGAGGAGCATTCTCGAGCTGAGTAGGAGGAACTACGGTGTGTTCACCAACTACCTGAGGAAGATGGCTCTCGAGCTCGAGCTGGGTATACCACTGGGGAGGATCATAGACGAGCTCCTCAGGAAGATAAGGGTGTGGAGGGCCAAGGTCCTCCTTTACATGCTCACGGACAGCATCGAGGTAGGCGGCGGCACCATCGAGGTCCTCGAGTCTCTCGCCGGTTTCGCCGAGAGCGTCGAGGCAATGGACCTGGAGAAGAAGCGTAGCTTGAGGACGCTGATGATAGTACCTTACATGGGCGCCATACTCTCGTCCATGACCGTCATATTGATGGCGAGCTTCATGGGGCAGCTCCCGGTCAGCGTCGGCGCTTACCAGGCAGCCGCTAGCCAGGTACTGCCCAGTATAGTGCTGAACAGCTACATAATGGGCCTGGTCGCGGGCAAAGTGGCAAACGAGTCGACGGCCTCCGGCTTCAAGCACGCGCTGATCCTGACAATAGCCTCGGTCGCGTTCTTCGTCCTCACGCCGATGTTCGGGGGCGGGCTAGTGGGAATAACTGGTGGTTGAGCTGAGAGGGCTAAGCGAGGCAGTCTCGGCAGTCATACTCTTCGCCGTCACCCTGAGCATATCTATAGCCGGGTTCATGTACGTGATGTTCTACCTGGACAGGAACCAGGCCTCCGTGGAATTCGGCTACGTCAAGTCCGTGTTCAGGAACATAGCGGTCTCAGCCCTAGAACAACCGTTCAAGCTCGAGTACAGCTACCCGTTTAACTACGTCTCCATCGGGTTCGCCACGAGGCCCTTCAACCTCACACTCGTGGTCAACAACACGAGGGTCGTAGTGGGGAACATCACGGCTCTGACAGCCGTGGTCAGGAGGAACCTCGTACAGGGGTTCAACCTCGTATACGGGGTCAACTCGAGCCTCCTACCCTCGGGACACCCCGGTATGCTGGTCTACGAGTACTACCAGCAGGGGGCGAGCGTCCTCGTCTTAGACCCATCCGTGGTCACATACCAGGTAGTCTACGTGAACTCCACGCTGGGCGTTAAAGCCAGGGTTACCTTCATGGTAGCGAACTTCACAGGGCTTAACAGACCGGACCGACCACCCGAGGTCTACGGGCAGGGCCTGCTAGTGCTGAGACACGACCCGAGTAGGGACATCGACCTGGTGTACACCAACGTAACGAGCTTGTCCATCTACATAAACGGTGAGCAAGTCCAGCTACCCCCCGACATCCAAACCGCGTTGTCCAGCTCGAGCTACGGGGTAGAGGTCGAGCTCCGGGTCATTAAAATAGGTGTGATGGTAGGTTGACACGTGGGCGGGGAGGAGGGGGGTAAGCCCCTAAAACCTGAACAGGCCCATGGCCCGCGTACCCGAGGTCCAGTGCCGGACTGTGCGAGGAAAACTTAATTTAGACGTTTACACAAGTCTAAAAGTAATGGCCGGGTAAGGTGCGCTAGTTTGAATGGGGTCTCCGAGGTTTTTGCTACTGTTATCATGACGGGCGTCCTGCTCGCGCTGCTCTCCCTCGTTTTGGGCTACTCTTATTTAGCCGGCTTCAACAACGTCTACCGGGCAGAGTACCTCTACTACAGGCAGGTCCTCCTCAGTATGGCGACCAACATGCTCTACGTGCTGAACGGCGGCGACTACGCAGTGACCTACCCCAGGTCCACCATGGCCCTGGGCTACAGGCTGTCCGGCTACGTGGGGGTGTACGTGAACTCGAGCACGAGCCCCGCCCTCTTACTACCGTGCTACTCTATAACAGCCGCCTCCTACTCTACGTACGCCCAGTCCTCGCGATACCTTTACGGAAACAGCTCCCTCGTAGTCGACGACCCCAGGCTTGTACCCAGCGTGAGGGAGTTCTACGAGAACGGCTCGGCCCGAATAGAGCTGGACACCTGCCGCCTCTACGCGAGCGTCCAGGCCACCTTCGATAGACTGGGCTCGTTCTACTACTTCAACTTAATGGTCGTAGTGCTCAACCCCGTGCTATCCCCGGGCAGGGGGTTCGCCGAGCTGTACGCGTCCAGCTCCTCGACCTACTGGTACTCGAACGTCTACAACCTCACAGTGGTGGTGAAGAGCCCGGCCCTCAGTAGCCCGGTCACCCTGGGGCCGAGGGACATATACAGGCAGTACACGGGAGGCCCGGTGACGGTCTCGCTCACGGTAGTCAACGTCACGGTGGTGATGGGCTAGTGCCCACACCCGTCTTCACGCACTTGATAGGCTTCGCGGCGATGATAGCCGTCTTCGTCGCGCTCTCACTGTACGCGTTCACCACGGTCGACGTCATGAACAGGAGGAACATGGAGAACGTGCTGAGCGCCGTCTCGTCTCTCCTCGCCGGCTCCCTCAGGAACCTCCTGGTATCGGGGGCCAACGGCAGCCTCCTGACGCTCAACCTCCCGGTTGAGGTCTACTACGGGGCCGGCTACAACGTCTACATCGGTAACGGCAGTGTCCTAGCACAGTACTTCCCCGCCATTAGGCAGAGAGCCGACTACGACCCGGCCGCTCTCTACGTAGTGGCCGCGGCGGCGGACAACAAGGTCTGGTCTGCCAGCCTGGTGCTGAAGCCCGCAGACCTCCAAGGGAGGCAAGTGATGGTCGCAACGGGGAGCTGGGTCTACAACGCGACGCGAGTGGGCTTCGACCCCAACACCGGCTACGCCGAGTCCGGGGTGCCCTGGCTGTGCAGAGAGGCCCTCTACGTCATAGAGAACTCCGGGTTAAACCTGACCAACTACCTTGTGAGAGTAGTGTTCAACCCGTCAAATCTCAGCTGCACCTACGGGCTCCTCAACTTCACGCCGACCCCAAACGACTTGAGGTTCGCTGACAGCGACGGCGTTACGCCGCTCAGGTACTGGATAGAGTACTGGAACTCCACAAGCGCCGTCGTGTGGGTTCAGGTACCCTACTTGGAAGCCAAATCGAACAAGACGATATTCATGTACTGGGGCGCACCCCTCGCGACGTCGAGGAGCGACCCCGGGGTCTTCCCCATGTTCTACAACTTCAGCGCTGCGGACCAGCAGGCGGTGCAGAGCGCGTGGGGCGTACTGCCGGTGAACGCCACTAGCTGGAGCATATCACAGTACAACCTCAGCGGCCTATTGGGCGTGGCGGTTAACGCGACCTTCCCCGGCAAGACGTCCCCGACGCTGCTCACGCTGTTCTACAAGACACCCCTAACCCTGTCGCCCAGCGGCCAAGGCTTGATAGTAGAGGGCTACGGCGCGCCCCTTACACTCAACGACCAGGACTGGAGGCTGGCCCTCTACAACATAACGGGTGGGCTGCAGTGGTTCGGGATACAGTTCATACCCCCGGTAATCGACCCCTTCGCCAACCTCTCGAACTACACGGTCATCTACGGGAACTGGAGCATAGTGTCTTTAGACTCGGAGACCCTCTTGAACGCCTACAACTACAGCAACATCAAGATCTCCGGCTCGAACTACTGGGCGGCCGCGATAGTGAGGTGGAACCCGCCG
>NZ_JBMFLY010000014.1:0-24522 GCF_049970955.1 Thermogladius sp.
TTAGCGTGCGTTTTCAGTGGGCCCGCGGGGACTTGAACCCCGGACCTCCGCCGTGTCAGGGCGGCGTCCTAACCAGGCTAGACGACGGGCCCTCTCCTAGTAGTTAACACCATGAGAGGTTTTAAATTTAGACCGTGAAGATGTGGCAGGGGTATTCGCTGATGGGCCCGGGGGGATTTGAACCCCCGACCTACGGGTCACTCCCTCCAGATCTAACTCATCCCCCGAGGGGTCGTCTGACCCATAGTTTGGATCTGGAGCCCGCCGCTCTGCCTGGCTGAGCTACGGGCCCATCAGCAGTCATCAAGTGATTAATTATTCCCTACGGGGGTTATTTAAACCTGTGCTGGAAGTTCCTTGACGCCCCATATCCTGACCACAGCCTGCTGTTTGCCCAGTTGACCGATGATCTTCTCGACCACGTCCCTTCCCCCGCTAACAAGGTTACCGGAGATCTCGGCTAGGCCAGCTATGTAGTTGCCTTGGTTGTCTAGTATGATGTAGGCCTCTCCAGCACCCCTCACACTCAACACTACCACCGCGTAGTCCCGCAATAAGCCTGCCCTCTCTCTAATAGCCTTCTCCAACTCTTCTAGACCCCAAGGCTGCGGCATCTGGACCCTCGCGATGAGGGCCGCGTTCATCACGAGCGTGGCTAGAGTAGTGTAGTCCAGTAAATGCTTTACTTTGTCGAACGTGAGAGCGGGGGCTTTGGCTACAACCTCTCTACGCTCCTCTACAACGGGTTGTGTGGGTCCTGCGGGAGGCTGGGCCGGCTGGGGAGGGCTAACCACCGGTGGCGGGGTAGGCGGGGCCGGCTGCGGTGTGGGAGCTGTGGGGGCCGGCGGCTGTGCCGGAGGCGCCTCTGCGGGCTTAGCCGGAATTGGTATCTGGAGCTCTATACTGGGAGGCCTCTTGACGTACTCCTCGATGTAGTCCATCATATCTGCGAGAAAGTGTCTACACAAGTCTCTTATAGTGCTTTCACAGTCCATGTAGACGCTGACGTGGGTCGCGAAACCTATTCCGACAACTCTGTACTTGATAGTGAACTTTATGTTCCCGCCCTCGCCTCGGACTGTCAAGTTCTCCTCGTCAACGGCCTCGCTACGCATCCTGACAAACTCTCTCTGTACTGACCTAAAACCTGTCCTGATCGAGAGCTCCGCCTCAACGTAGTTCTTGTCGCCCCGGACGATCACTACTCGAGGGTTCCTCGAAAAGAAGGTCCTCAAATCCCACAAACCCGAGTAGACCTGTTTTTGCCTCCCAGGAGAGTAAATAGCCTTCTGCAGGCTACTTTTGCTCATTTCTAGTTCCCGACACTAACTACTCTACGAAAGCCGAATTTATATTCTTTAGGATTAGAACACTCTGGCTATAAAGGCCTGTCCCCGCTGAACAGCTGTTGCTACTTAGTATGCGCCCGAGACTATTAGCTTGGCTTTCTCCGGCGTGTACTCCCAGTCCGGCGGTAGAATGCCCCTTGACTTGTAGTACTTGACTAGCCGGTGTATCTTGGACTCGATCTCGATCAAGCCCTTCTTGCTGTGGTAGTCTTTGGGGTGCTCTTCTAAGTGTCTCCTCAGGTTCACCGCCCTCTTCATCAAGTTGAACAGGTCTTCTGGAATAGGCGGTGCTACGTTGTGCTCGCGGAGTATCTCTACCACCTTTTTGCCCGTGACCTGCTTCACCAGCGGGATCCCGAACTGGTCTCTCAGTATTATACCGATCATGGACGGGGAGTAGCCCTTCTTGGCGAGCTCCACCACAAGCAACTCCACGTCGCTGGGGGTCATATCCAGCTTCAGCCACCTAGGCGGTCCCGCCCGAGAGGGCCTCGTCGAGTGGGACTGCCCCTTGTCCCTCTTCTTGTTCATACCGGTCACTCCTGGCGTCTAAGAATGGGATAAACTGTTAACCAAGCTTTAAAACGTTACCCGGCCACTAGCCGCTCTGCTCCATCATCTTTCTCAGCTTGCTCAGAGCGCTATAAACAGACTTCGCCCTGTGGGAGAACCTGTTCTTCTCCTCCAAGCTCATCTCGCCAAAGGTCTTCTCCGACCCGTCTGGCGTGAAGATCGGGTCGAAGCCGAAACCCCGGCTACCCCTCGGCCTGTCGGTTATGAACCCACATACCTCTCCATGTCCAACGACGATGAAGGGCTCGTATATCACGGTCGTCACCGACTTGAAGCACGCCCTTCTATCGCTCACGCCTTCCAACAGCTTCAGCACTCCTTCAATGCCTATCGTCCTGTACACGAAGCTACTGTACGGACCCGGGAACCCTCTTAGAGCGTGGATATACAACCCCGCGTCCTCGACGAGAAGGGGCCTGCCAACAAGCAGGTAGGCGAGTATCGCCGATTTCCTCGACACCTCCTCTATGCTATCGCTCTGCACCTCGAGCTTGAGGCCGGGCATTAGTTGAACGTCGAAGCCCAGTTCTCTGGCAACAGCTCTCACCTCCTCGTACTTGTGTATGTTGTCCGAGACGAAGAGCAGCTCCTGCCTACTGGGTGTATGCTTCGCGCCTGAGCTTTCTTCTGAGCCTTTCCTCGACATACCTCCCCCTCCTCCTAATGTCGAACATCCTCTCAACCACTTCTTGGTGCCTAGGGAACGTTGAGCTGTAGCCCTCGATAAAAGACTTGAACAACCGATCTGCCTTGTCGGGCACAAGGTTCCTAGTGCTTCTGTCGAATAGGTGAAGGTCTATTGCGTACTCCTCGACGTCGTTGCTGTACCCCGACAGCCCGAAGTCTATGATGTATGCCTCGCCGTTTTCGGTAACGATCACGTTGGAGACTGTGAGGTCGCCGTGGTAGATCCCCGAGTTGTGCATAATGCCCACCTGTCGGCCGACGTCCCTGTATATCCTTTCCAGCTCTTCGACTCTGTAGTCGTTCAGCACGTGAAGAAGCCGGCGACCCTTGACGAACGTCATCACGATCACGTAGTTCTCCATGTCCACCAGGATTGGTTGAGGCACTTTCAAGCCTTTCTCGAGTAGCTCGGCCATGACCCTGGCCTCGGTCTTTGTCCTGTAGTACCTGAAGACCCTGTCGTAGTCGGGGTGCCTGTAGCTCCTACTGACTCTTACCTTGACCACAACGTCCTGCCCTAGTAGGCTACCGAGCAGAACGATCGACTCCGCCCCCTCCGCAAGCCTCGTTAGTCTCTCTATGGTACCCATGGGACTTCTACCTCGTCCACTCTCCACCTCTGCCTTACGTATGCTTTCACAGGGTCTACTGTAACCCCGTAGAGGTAGTGTAGTAGACCAGTGTAGGCTATCATAGCTCCGTTGTCGCCCGAGTACTCGGGCGGTGTTGAGTGGTAGACGGCGTTGTGCTCTGAAGCCATCAGCTCGAACTTCCTATTCAATTCGGCGTTCGACGCCACACCCCCTACCAGCAGGACCGAGTCCTTCTCAGTGGTGAGTAAGACTCTCTCGGAGACCTCTACTAGCATGTTGAAGGCGGTCTCCCTAAGGCTCAAACATATATCACCTAGTCTCCTCTTGTCGCCCCTGCCCGCTCTCTTGGCCAGGTGGAGAGCCGCCGTTAACAGGCCAGAAAAGCTCAGGTCGTTACCCTTCACTACGTATGGTAGGGGTATGAACTCCTGCCCCCACTCGGAGCACACGTCTATAGCGTGTTTACCGTCGACCACGTAAGGTGGGGCAATTCCGACCTCGCGCGTGAAAGTGTCGAAGAGGTTTCCGAGGGGTATATCAAGGGTCTCCCCGTACACCCTGTAGGTGCGGTTCTTACCTGCGAGGACCATGGTGTTGCCGCCGGAGACGTAGACCACAACTGGGTCGGCCAGCCCCGAGACCAGCTTACCGATCTCGACGTGTGCGACCGCGTGGTTGACCGGGACTAGAGGCTTGTTCAACATCGAAGCAATGAACCTAGCCAGGGTAGCGCCTACTCTGATACAAGGGCCTAGACCGGGCCCCAGGGCTACCGCGACCGCGTCTACCTCCTTCAACTTTACACTCGCTTGGTCTAGTGCCTCCTCGAGGGCTTGTTTCGAGTTCCTGAGGTGGGTGTAAGAGGCCTCTCTAGGGTGTATGCCACCTTTGGACGGAGTGTACCTCTTGTTGACGTTTGCCAGTATGGTAACAGCGCCTTCCCTGAACTCTACCAGGCCGACACCAAAGGTGTGGCTTGTGGATTCGAAGCCCAGGACCAGTACGCTTCTGTCCTCTCTAATGGGGACTGTGAAGGGTATCCTGTACTTGACCTTACCGGACATACTCTGTGTAACCGCACTTCCCACAGTGCCATCTCGGGACAGGTTGTTTGTGGTAAGCCATGAAGCTACCGCACTTCGGGCACTTCTTGTTTTTCGGCTTTATGAAGCCCTTCTCTAGGTCAAACTCGTAGAGTTTATGGACGTGAGCCATGTCCCTAGCCACCCTGCGCCTGTTGGAGTTTCTGGAGAGCCTCCTCGTTCCTCTTTATAATGTACTCGGGCTCGAAGTACCTCGCCCTGTCCGGCGAGTCGTAGATGTGGGCTTTGACCACGCTGACTCCCATGCCGTACTCCGTCGCGATCTTCTTCACGTACACCTGCTCCACGGACACGTTGTACAGCCTCGCCAGCTCAACTCGAACAAGCCCCCTGCTGATCGTACCCTTACCGATGTGGCCTATCCTCAGGACGACTTCCCTTCGCCTTATGAGCGGGTTGTACTTTTCCTCGACAATCTCGCCGGCAAACTCGCCGACCTGGACGCTCTTGCCCATGCTCTACCCCTTAAGCACGACCAGGTGTTATATGAATTATGGCAGGTTTTAATATTTTAATAAACTTCGCTAACCTGACCTTGTCGACCTCCACGGAGACCACGCCTACGCCTGGCTGCCCGTAGGCTATTGTACCCTCACTCAGTACCCAAGCGAGAGAAGTCGTCAAGAGGTCCTCCTCTCCGATGACAACGTACGTACCGCTTCTAGACCCTCTGAGAACCGTGAGAGAGTGGAGCGATACCGCCCCCCGCGGGTTGACGATTTTCGCTACGCCAACGGTGCCGGGGCGGTGGTCGCCCCTTCTCGTTTTACCGTCAACGACTTTTATTGACGACTCGAGAGTCTCTGACACGACATCCCCTACTGTGGCAGTGAACTTGAGCCCTCTAACAGTACCCTCCTTGGGGGCGACGTAGAGTGTTCCCTGTGGCAGGCTGGCACTTCTCCTGAACTCCTCCCTCAATACCAGGGAGGGTAGAAACAATGTTAAACTACCTTTATGGCGTAGCGGCCAGGTTTTGTCAGCTCCAGCTCCTTGGATATGGACGACTTGGCTGGGTCGATTACTACTACGACCCCCTCCCACTCCTCTGAGAAGTCCTTTGAGCCGCAGACGGGGCATACCTCGGCTTTTTTGTCTACCAGCGTTCTGCACCTCCGGCAAACCTTGAACGGCTTTCCACGAGTAGACAAGGCTACTCCTCCTTCTCAACTTTGCCTAAGCCGACCTGTCTCATCGTTAACTGAATTCTCAGGCCCTTCCCCGGCTGGAGGCCGATGTTGTAAATCCTGGCCTTAACCACGTCGCCTTTCTCGATAGTCTTCTTCCCGCCCTTCAGCAAGAGGGCTTGCCTAGAGGGGTCGTACTCGGCTCGCTCGTCGGAGACCTGCCCTATGTAGATGAAGCCGTCGAGGGGGCCCAAGTCTATGAAGATACCGCTCTCCGTGACGTTGAGGACTTCTCCCTCGACCACCTCCTTTAGGAACGGGTCGAATGTCAGGGCTGTGAATTCTACGTCGTGGTATGTGGCGCCGTCGCCGTGTATAATCCTGCCGTACTCGTTGACCTTCACGTCTAATATCGCCACTACCAGCCCCGCGTTGCTCGTCAACGCCCCCTCGTACTCCTTCCTAAGCTCTTCCCACGAGACCTCGTCAAGAGGCCTACCGAACTTGTCCGGGGGTATTCTGACCACGCCCTTGACTTTAACGAGTTTGAACAATAAGCACACCTTAGCCTAATAGTATTGAGAGGGTCTTTTTAATGTTTTCACGATCAAGGCAGTAAACCCTCGTACTCTAGCCTACGCGACTCCTCTCTGAAGTATATACTCGGGATCCCGGCCTCTCTCAACCGCCTCCTGAGCTCTCTGTCGTTCGTCGCCACGGCCACAAGACAGCCTCTGCCGCTCGCGTACTCTATGATCGCCTGATCCACGTCAGGCGCTGTTTCAAAGTCGACGACGCTACATCTGTGTTTAAGGTGGTCCAGGACTCTCTCTAGCAACCTCCTCTTCGTACTTCCGAGCTGTCTTGATACGGTTTCGAGCTCTCTGAGCACCACGCTAAGCAGCACGCATTTGGAGGGGTACTCGGTTATGCTCTCCAGCTGGGATATTAAGTGGGGGTGCTCGGACAAGATAACTACAAAGTTTGTGTCGAGGACTATCTCTAGGCTCCTTTGCTGGCCACACTCTCTATTATACCCCAACCCGAGAGCCTCCACCTACCGAGTACCCTCCTGCTCAGAGCCACCCTGAAGTTGGGCCACGTTGCTACAGGCTCCTTCAACTCGACCTCCATGTGGTCCTTACTGAGCTTCGTTATAGTCCCCACTCTCACGGCCGTACCGATAGTGAGGACTATCATCTCTTTTTGCTGCAGCGGAGGCATCTTACTTATCTCCTTAAGACCAACAACCCTCTCTAGTACATTGTACTGTATAGTCAGAGAGTCGACAACTGGTGGTGTTCTACCGGGTCTCCCGACGACGTTGCCCACGAGGCTATCCGCCTTGGTGAGAGAGGGGTCTAGGTTAGTGCCTATCGCCAGTAGTCCGCCTGGCCTGGCCTCCTTAACCCGCAGGTCGCCGAACCTGAGCTCTTCAATGGTGCTTACGAGCGGCTGGTACTTGTAGGACGTCTTTCCGACAAGTACTTTAGCTCCAGGTACGATCTCGATCTCGTCTCCTACTCTCAAAACGCCCTGTATTAACGACCCCCCGACAACCCCGCCTAGCAGATCTTTGTACGGGGTTCCAGGCCTGTTCACTTCGAAACTCCTGGCCACGAGCATTATCGGGTCTCCCGCCAAGTTTCTCTCGGGGACAGGTATCTCCTCGTAAAGCGCTTCTAGGACTACGTCGATGTTCACCTTGTGGAGCGAGGAGACCGGTATTATAGGGGCGTCCTCGATCGGAGAGCCCTCTAGAAGTCTCCTGATCTCGCGGTAGTTCTCCAGCGCTCTCTCTTTCGACACCACGTCGATTTTGTTCTGAACTACGACGACCCTCCTGATGCCTATTATGTTGAGAGCCGAGAAGTGCTCTAGGGTCTGTGGCTGGGGGCACGGCTCGTTTGCCGCTATGACTAGTATCGCCCCATCCATCAGAGAGGAGCCGCTCAGCATAGTGGCCATGAGAGCCTCGTGGCCGGGGGCGTCTATGAAACTGACCCGCCTGAGAAGCCTTGACTCGCTGCCGTCGGGGCACACCTGTTCCGTGGTGTATGCTTCGGGCGGGTTCAAGGAGTCGCAGTACGCGATATTTCCGTCCGCGTAGCCTAGTTTAATCGTCATACCCCTCTTTATCTCGTCGCTGTGCTTAGCTGTCCAAATGCCTGTTATAGCCTGTACGAGCGTCGTTTTCCCGTGGTCAACGTGGCCGACAACGCCTATATTCACTTCGGGCTGCCTCATCTCCCAGGGCAGAAACCGTTCACCTCGAGCACCAGGTTTCAGCGGTGAAGAAATACCACCTTCCTAGTATTTAATCATCGTGTTTATCTGGACTATGTCACCCGATATGGTGTTCCCGCGAACGGTCTTTTTCCTCCTCTCTCCTCTCTCAGTCGGGTGAAAGCCTGGCGGACCCGACAAAAGAACCCTCTTCTTGACGGGCCCGTGAATGTCGGGCCTCATCGGGAACCCGCTGTTGTCGCTACCACCGGTTATAACCAGCCTCACCCCCTTGAGGCCAACTATCTCGCCGCCTATCTCCTCGCCTATTCTCAGGCCTATTAACGAGTTCGTCCTCTCGTCGTTGATCCTGATCTGCCAAGCCCTCGCCCTGAAAATCTCGCCCTCGAGCTCGTTAACGCCCGTAAGGTTTATCATCTGCTCCGAGTTAACCCTGGCCTCCCCCTCGGGAACCGCTGGGTCGGGGATGGCCACTCCCGTTATTTTCACCTTGTCGCCTGTGTCCGGTCTCCTCATCCTTATCGTGACAACGCCGTGTTTAGCCCCGAGCTTTTTGATGGTCTCTGGGTTGAGCTTGATCCTCGGTAACTCGAACTTCTCTTTTATTCTGTCAGTGTACTCCACATCGGGGTCTCCGATTACTTTGACCTTTAAAACGACCTCCTGCTTAGGTGCTTCTGGGTCGCTCACTACGATCTTGAAGTCGGGCATACGACTCCACCAGTTGCCCGGTGGACTAGTTTTAGATGTAAAAGCCAGTTTTATAAACGCTTCTCTAGTAAGGCTGGCCCTGCTGATAAGAATACGGGCTGACAGAGATTCTTCAGCGGGGACGAGGCTGGCTCGCCCGAGTCTAGTACTGGCGTACATTTAATTAAGCTGTGAACCTCACAATGTAAAAATGTGAGAGCGGGTGACTCCAGTAGAGGTGACGCCGAGTTGGGGTCTGACGCCGAACAGTGGATAAGGCAGCCCATAGTAGTAGTTTTGGGGCACGTAGATCACGGGAAAACCACCTTGCTGGACAAGATCAGGGGTACTACTGTGGCCAAGAAAGAGCCGGGCGAAATCACGCAGCACGTGGGTGCGAGTATGGTGCCGGCCAGCGTCCTCAAGAAGGTGACCGAGCCCCTGAGGAAGTTCTTCCCGAGGCTGACCATTGATATCCCCGGTATACTGTTCATCGACACCCCCGGCCACGAACTCTTCTCGAACTTAAGGCGCAGAGGGGGTAGTGTTGCCGACCTCGCCCTGCTAGTCGTCGACGTCATAGAGGGCTTCCAGAAGCAGACCTACGAGGCCCTCAGCATACTGAAGGAGAAGAGAGTCCCCTTCGTGGTCGTGGCCAACAAGATCGATAGGGTGGAGGGCTGGGTCTCGAAGCCCGACGCCTCCTTCCTAGAGTCCCTCAAGTCGCAGAGCCAGAAGGCCCTCGCTAAACTAGACGAGAGGATCTACGCGATCGTCTCGAAGCTGTACGAGCAGGGATTCGAGGCGGACAGGTTTGACAGGGTAAGAGACTTCCGTAAGACCGTGGCAGTCGTGCCGGTCTCTGCTAAGACCGGTGAAGGCATCCCGGAGCTCCTCGCACTGATCACAGGGCTAGTACAGCAGTTCATGAAGAAGAGACTTGTAACCAAGAACGAGCCTGCGAAAGGGGTAGTCCTCGAGGTTAAGGAAGAGCCCGGCTTCGGGACGACTATCGACGCCATCATATTCGACGGCGTCTTGAAGAGGGGCGACACCATCGTTCTCGCGGGGAAGAACGGGCCTATAGTCACAAAGGTCAGGGCGCTCCTAATGCCAAGGCCGCTACAGGACATGAGAATGCACGAGGGGGCCTTCACTCTCATAGACCAAGTCGTAGCAGCCGCCGGCGTAAAGATATCCGCCGCGAACCTCGACGACGCGCTAGCCGGCTCCCCGTTATACGTCGCTCCCAACGACGAGGTGCTGAGTGAGGTCGTCAAGGCTGTTAGGGAGGAGGTGAGCGAGATCATAGTGAGGGGCAGCGGGAGCGGTGTGGTGGTCAAAGCCGATACACTGGGCACGCTAGAGGCTTTGACCTCTGCTCTAAAACAAATGGGCATACCCGTGAGAATAGCCGACGTGGGCCCGGTGACCCAAAACGACGTCCTAGAGGCCTCCATTGTTGGTAAGACGGCTCCTGAGTATAAAGTGGTATTGGCCTTCAACGTCAAAGTTCTACCCGAGGCGAAGAGCTTGGCCGAAAGAGAGAACGTGAACATCTTATACCACAACGTGATATACCAGTTACTCGAGGAGTTCGACAAGTGGGTCAAAGAGGTTAGGACCAGAGAGAAGATGAAAGAACTAGAGCAGCTTGTTAGACCCGGTAAAATAAGAATACTGCCGGGCTATGTCTTTAGGAGGAGCGACCCCGCAATTGTCGGCGTCGAGGTGTTGGGCGGTAGAATAAAGCCCGGGTACCCCCTCATGAGAGAAGATGGCACCGAGGTAGGGGTGATCCTACAGATCAGAGACAGAGACCAGGTGCTAAAGGAAGCAGTAGTAGGGTCCTCTGTCGCGATAAGTATCAAGGGCCACGTCATGGTCGGCAGGCAAATCGACGAAGGGGACTTACTGTACACTAGTATCCCAAAAGACCACGTCAACCTCTGGCTGACAAAGTACAGGAGTGAGTTGTCTGATGACGAGCTCCTTGTTCTAAAAGAGATAATCGCGATAAAGAAAAAGAAGGATCCGTTCTACGGGGGCTTCTACCAGTTGTAGGCCCAGCTAAGCTAGCTCGTTCTCGCTGAATAACAAGCTTATTTCGTACGCTGCAGACTCCGGGCTATCGCTAGCGTGAACGACGTTCTCCGTCTTCGAGAGCGCGTAATCACCCCGTATAGTGCCTGGGAGAGCCTCTCTACCGTCCGTGCTACCAATCATAAGCCTCGCGACGCTGATCGCCGAGTCCCCCTCTATCACCATTGCCACTACAGGCCCCGACGTTATGAAGTCGATCAGAGAGTTGAAGAAGGGCTTGCCCTTGTGTACACTATAGAACTTCTCCGCGAGCTCCCTGCTCATCCTCAACATCTTCAGGCCCACGATACGGAAACCTTTTTTCTCGAAGCGGGAGATGATCTCGCCCACGAGTCCTCTACGAACCCCGTCCGGCTTCACCATCACAAGTGTTCTCTCTACGACCATCCCACGCTCACCGGCCTTCACTCGTTTCATCATTTCTGGGCCGAGTGCTTTGCGGTCCACTTGTATTTCCTAGGGTCTCTACCAAGCCTGTAGTTCTTGAAGCACTTGCTACTACAGAAGTACAGGATTGAGCCGTCGTTTTTCACGAACATCAAGCCTGTTCCCGGCTCTATCTCTCTGCCGCAAAATGCGCACGTCACTATCTTCAGCATTGTAAGCACACCCACCACATACACCAAGCAGTTTAAACCTCCAATATAAACCTTTATAAACACGCTTTAATTGTATAACGTTGCTAAGGTGATAACAACGAGCAGCCCTAAGAAAATTGTCTTCGAGCCGCCGAACGTCAACGTAGTAGAGGAGATAGGCTTCCCCGCCGAAGTCGTCCAGATACTCGGAAGGACGGGCGTCACAGGCGAGATTATACAGGTTCGAGTAAGAGTCCTCGAAGGGCGCGACAAGGGGAGAGTCATAACCAGGAACGTCAAGGGACCTGTCAGAGTGGGCGATATTCTCATACTGAGAGAAACGGAGAGGGAAGCCAAGAAGCTCACCGGCAAGAGGTAGACCTCTCCACGTCAGTCCTTTGCCGGTAGAAGAGAGGGGCTCTTGGCTATCGAGCTTGGCCTAATAGGACTATCCTGGCAGTACAAGAGGCCAGAAACCGGGAGCTGAAAATAAAAACGGTTCTTTTGTGTATAAGAGCGGTTCACATTCAGCTCTTGGCTCTGATCTCCTTCAGTTTCGACAGCACTTCCTCGGCGAGATCCTTAGCTCCCCCGAAGTCGATTATCGCTGCGCTGGCTGCGGCGACTTCGATACCGGCCGCCTGTCCTAGTCTCTGCTTGCTGGGCACGTATATGTAGGGTATCTTTTTCTCGTCGCACAGCGCCGGCAAGTGAGCGACTATCTCTGGAGGGTCTACATCTTCCGCGATCAGCACGAGTTTCGCCTGACCCCTCTCCACGGCCTTAGTGGTCTCGTTTGTTCCCTTCCTGATTTTCCCGCCGGTCTCCCTCGCTTTCTTAAGGAGCTCGTACGCCTTCTCAGCTAGGTCTTGCGGAACCTCGAATTTCACGTAGAACGGTTTGGGCATATCATCCTCCTCCCTAGTGGTCGTCTGTAGTCTCCTAGAATTCTACAACGGGTTTTTAACGTTAACTTAGAGGGGCTTAACCGGGTTTTACAGCAGTAAACCCCAGAGCTCTCCTGTCAAAGAACACCCTCACGAAGCCGGCCCGTACGAGTCTCTCCTTTATCCCCTTCAGAATACTCGGAGGCCCCCTCGCCCTAGGTTCACCCGTGTAGTGGAAGAGTACCCCGCCTGGCTTCAAAACCCTGAACAACTGATTGTAGAACTCCTGACTGTACAGGTCACCCGTCGAGGACGTGAACCTCGGGGGGTCGTGAATGACCCTGTCAAAGAATTCGTCCGGCAGCTCGTACACAGCTTCGACCACGTCGCCTAGGTAGATCTTCACTCTATCGTCGACCAGGCCCCTGCTCCACGGATTCCTCTCAGCGATGTAAACAACGTTAGGGTCTATCTCGAACGAGACTACCAGGCTTGCCCCAGACTTGGCCGCCATGATCGCCGTGTACCCCAGCCCCAGGCAGGTGTCGAGGACTACGCCCCCTCTCTTGGGTCTCAACGCTCTTATCTTGTACAGCGTGTCAGTGATAGGGTCGACGTCCTTGATTCGGTGCATGTGAATACCGTTGATCTCGAGTGTAGGGGCTACGTCTAGCCCGACAGCCTTAAGCTTGTAGAACCCCGACTCCGTGTGCTTGACAACCTCGTAGAGCTCATGCCTATCGACGTCGAAGAACACGACCCTGTCGGATTCGGTAGGCTTCAGGTCGGTAATAGGGAGCTCTACGTCTCCGACTCTCACGTAACCGCCCTGTCTACAGACCTGGCTCTGCGTGAGCCCTATGTCCAGTGTGACATTGAAGCAACCCTCTCCGCTCTCGATTAACTGCGCCAGAAAGCTCGTGAACCAATAACCCCTCGCAGGCCTGTAAAAATAGCGTGGAAACCTGAGGGCTCTCAGCCATCTCTCAGTCATGGCTGTACACGAGGACGATCTCGTCGTCGCCTACGTAGTCCACTCTAGCGAACCCTACCCTGTACAACTGGACCATGCTGTCTGCTTTCTCGTCTAGGATCTTCTTCTCGACTAGTATGTCGCGGGATTCCACCCTGTCGCCCTCTACTCTGATCAGCTTGCCCTGGACGTGCTCGCCCACCTTCACCCATTGTATGATCGGGAGGTCCAGCCTCTTCGCGTCCTCTGAGCTCAGACTCGTCAACTCGAGCTGTATTAGAGGTCGGCCCTCTCTCTCCACTACTCCCTTGACGCGGAAATTCCCTAGACCTATCAGCCTGAACCCCGTCTCCTTATACGCCGCGAGGTCTTTCTGTGATACGGCCACAATGTCCCCGCCCCTAACCTCGTAGCGGTCGACCTCCTTAGTTCCAAGCCTCCTCGGTACGTGGGCCTCGACCTTGTCTACATTCAGCTCCACGACCGCTAGTACAGGGTCCTCCACCGCCATATACCTTCTAGCAATTGGGTCCACGATGCTCCTGTTTATAGCAAACAAGTTCACCAAGCTGACCTTGGCGTCAACGGGTTTTATTCCTACGTCCATGACGACGCGGTGTATAGTCTCTGCCTTGATGCCCCTCCTCCTCAGGCTACTAATAGTGCCGAACCTCAGGTCAGTGTAGGGGTTTAGACCCGATTTCGTACTGAGCTTTCTCATCTTCGACTTGCTAAGGATGACGCCCTCGAGGCCCAGCCTGCCGAAGTGGATCGTGACGGGGTACTTCCAGCCGAGGTGGTCGTAGAGATACTTCTGCTTCACGGTGTTCGACACGTGCTCTTTCGCGCGGAGTATGTGGGTGACCCCCATCAAGTGGTCGTCTACTCCAGCAGCGAAATTGTATGTGGGCCACACGATGTACTTGTCCCCTGTTATAGGGTGAGGGGTCTTGGACGTGTCTATTATCCTCAGAGCCACCCAGTCCCGCACACTTGGGTCGGGGTGGTGGAGGTCGGTCTTCACCCTCACAACAGCCTCTCCTTCAGCAAAGTGGCCTTCAAGCATTTTGTCAAACTCCTCGAGGTTCTCCTCGGGACTCTTATCCCTGTGAGGGCAGGCCCTGCCCTCGTTTCTGAGTTTCCGGAACTCTTCCTCGCTACACCTGTCCACGTAAGCCCCGCCTACCCTGATCAACTCCTTCGCTATTTTGTAGAACAGTTCCATCCTGAGGCTCTGAATGTACTCCTCGTCCCACTTAACGTCGAGCCACCTCAGGTCCTCTTTGATCTGCAGATATGCCTCCGGGAATGGGGCCTTTGTTCTTGGGTCCGTGTCCTCGAACCTGAGAATGAACTTCCCGTTATACTCCCTCGCGTACCAGTAGCTAAGTAGCGCCGGCCGCGCATTACCTAGGTGTATGGCGAAATCTGGGTTGGGGGCGAACCTCGTGACGACCTTGCCCTCCTCTGCTTCTGGTAGCGGAGGGAGGGTCTTCTCCTTCTCTGCTCTTTTCTCGAGGACCAGGTCGGGCCAGTTAGACTTTAGAAGCCTGAGCTGCTCCTCGGGCGCCATTCTGTTAACAGAGTCGACGACCTCCTGGACAACCTTGACCACTTCTTTCGCGTACTTCCTAGCCTCTGGCAGCTCTCCGAGAACCTTCGAGACTACAGCCTTAGTATCAGCCCTACCACCGTGTTTAACAGCGTTAACGAGGGCGTTCTTCAGAGCAACCTCCCGTACCTTCTCTAACAAAGACTTGTCTAAGCTCATCTTCCTTCACTACCACGACCACATATTTCTCCGGCTTCTCCCATGTTATATTGATGACCAGCGTTATTATCCCATTACAACTAGACCTTATAGTCTTGAGATTGCCCTTAGAGGAGAGCGTGTAGCCTATTTTCTCCCCCTCCCTTACCAGGTCGCCTTCCCTCTTAGTAATCGTCACGTAGGCTGCCGAGACTTCTTGGAGGCATACTTTGTCCCCCGCCTTGAGGTAGAACCCGCGTGTTGAAGGCGCGGGCAGACCGTACTTTTCGATGACGATGAAGTCGCTTACAACAGTGGCCCCGACGAGGTCTATTCTCTCTAAAGCCCTCTCGTACTCGATAAGGCAGAAACCTTGACCAGACTCGCACGAGCCGGCCGACGGGCAGAGCTGGTCTCCTACAAGGCACCATTTTACGTTGCTAGAACACGGTACTAGGACTGCCGGGTAGTAGAGCAACTCCTACCTCGCCATCACGTACTCGTTTACGTCGATCCCCCTCTGCTTCAAGTATTCTAGTAGTGGGCTGAGTATGACTACGGGCCTCCTCCTCAGCTCGAACGTATTCCGCGAGGACGTCAAGAACATGACGGTCTTCAGGGTATGTATGTATGCCTCCATGAACTTCAGAGCCCGCTCGTAGCCCTCTAGGAGGAGCGTCTTGAGTAAGGGTTTTGCCAGGCCTACGAGGTCCGCCCCTAGCGATATCGACTTGGCAGCCCTCAAACCGTCCCAGACCCCCCCGCTAGCTATTATAGTAGCGTCGGGGGCTACGTACCTGGCCTCCACAATGGCGGCTGGCGTTGGTATACCCCATGAAGAGAGGGCCTCTGCCACAACTCTCCTCAGGTCGCCCTCTGGGAGCCTGTACTTTTCCACGGAAACCCAGTTTGTACCGCAGGCCCCCGCAACATCGAACATTCTAATGCCCTTCGAGTAGAAGACCGAGACCGTCTCCATTGAAAGCCCGTTCCCGACTTCCTTGACTATCAGAGGGACCCCCACAGCCTTCGCCAGTCTAACTACCGCCTCGACGACTTCAACGGTGAACCCTGTCTCGCCCTCCGGCTGTACGACTTCTTGAGCCGGGTTTAAGTGGACTGCCAGCGCGTCTAGCTCAAACTCGTTCACTAGGTCTATAAAGACTTTCTCGTCTAAGCCCGGCAGGTTGACCGCACCTATATTACCTATTACAGGGACGTCCCGTGCCACGCGCCTTACGATCTTGTAGGTCTCTGCGACAGCGGTGTCGCCCCGCTTCACCAGCACGGGCCTCATCGACCCGACGCCTATGGGTATACGTAGTACTTCTGCTATTGTTGCCAGCTTCTCGTTGACCGAGTAGACCTCTGGGTGCCCCCCTGTCATACCAGTGATCATAACTGGAGCGTTAACCTCGTACTTCAGGAACTTGACACGTAGATCGACGTCCTCGAGTCTCAGCGCTGGGAATGCCTGGTGCACCAGCACGACTGAGTCGAAGTACTGCTTACAGTGGTCTGGGTGGTCGACGTCCTTGGTCAGAACTACATCTATGTGGCTAAGCTTCCTCAGTAAGTGGTCTACTACCAGGCTGGAACACCTTAGGCTACCTCGAATTTGACCGAGGCATAGCCTACGACGGCGGAGTAGTCTCCCGTCACGTCGCCGCTTGTAGCGTGTTTCAAAAGCGTTATACGCGGGGTGTACTTCTCGAATAGCTTGGTGTACTCTATGAGGGTCATTATCCCCCCTGGACCGCATACGCTTATGTTCTTCTCTGTTATCGCCCTGTAGAAGCCCTCAGAGTCGCCTCGCAGGATGTAGTTTATGGCCTCCATGTCTTTTTCCACAGTAACGTGCTGAGGCTCGTAGTGGTTGAAGTCGCTACTCGCGAGCACTACCACGTCCCGGCCTAGCTCCGATACAGCCTTCTTCAAAGAGAGGGCCAGGTCCCTAGCCACATCAACCGTGTGCAACCCTATGACGACCGGTAAGATCTTGACTCTGTCCTCGTATATGTACTGGATAAAGGGGACCTGAACCTCGACACTGTGCTCCTCTATATGGGCCTCTTCGTCCAATTCGGCGTAGCCGCTGAGCTCCACGAACTTCTTCGCGAGCTCTCCGTCGACCTTCACTTCGCCTAGTGGGGTGACCCAGGTCCCGCCCGGGTAGACCGAGACCAGTGCTCCGTACCCGGTGTGGTTTGTTCCAAGTATGACGACGGTCTCGGGGACTCCCGCTGACGCGAGCTCTAGGTAGGCGTGGGCTGCTACAGGGCCGCTGTACATGTAGCCGGCGTGCGGGACAACGAAACCGACGACGCTCTTATTCCGCGAGGTTGCCAAGACGGGCTTCTTGCCGGGCCCCAACCTGTGAGTGAAGGACTGCTCAATGCTCACAACGAGCTCTTTTCTACTGGCTGGATAAAAATAGCCGGCAACGGCGGGGTACCTCTTGCTCATCAAGACCACGCCTAGAGCTTCGTCTCGAAATCGGAGGGCTTCTCTGGCAGGTCTCCGTTAGGCGGGATCAGCCCCTTCTCCCTGAGTATCTGCCTAGTCAACAGCCAGTAGAGTAGGGCCAAGCTTTTCCTGCCCTTGTTGTTTCCGGGTATAACCAGGTCGACAAACTCGGTCTTGTTGTCGGTGTCCGCGAACGCCACGACGGGTATGCCCATCTCGGCGGCCTCCTTGACGGCTTGCGCGTCGGCTCTGGGGTCCGTCACTACCACCACGTCGGGCTCGAAGTACCAGCTCAGGCTGGGGTTCGTGAACGTCCCGGGAACGAACCTGCCAGTGAACGGCTTACACCCAACGTACTGGCACATCTTGGTGACCGGCTTAAAGCCGTACTGCCTGACGGACACCGCGGCGATCTTCGCCGGCTCGTACCTGGCGAGGAACTTAGCAGCTATCCTTATCCTCTCGTCTATCTTCCTAGCGTCCAGTATGTAGAGCCCGTCGCTCCTGACCCTGTACACGAAGGGCTCCATGAACTTCGTGCAGATGTGTGTACCGATGTGAACGCCCGCCGTCAAGTAGTCCTCGAGCGGTATCAGTAGCTCGACTACCTTCTCTCCCGGTAGCATTGTAATTGGCTTTTCCTCCTCCATACCCGGTCTTTCCTCCTCGCTCATTCGGACCACCTCACGAGATCTTGGGGAAGTACAACACCTGCTTCACTATGTCCACGTGGGATAAAAACATCCTCCTACAACAGTACCTCTTAACGCCGAGTTCGTCGAGGACTTTCCCCGGATCCTCCCCAGCCTGGACTCTCCTGACGTATTCCTCCCACAAGTGGCCTATTGGAGCACCGCACGTGAAGCACCTGACCGGGAAGAGCATGCCCGTCACCTGTAGCTCTTCTGCCACCTCCTCCTAGCACTAATTCTACCCCACTTCTCGGGCTCGGTTTGCCTGGGGTCTCCGCTGAGCATGTGCCTGTCGTAGTCCTTGTAAATACGTTTTATCTCCTCTAGTCCAAAGTATTCAACAATACCCCTCGCTATAGCTATCCTAGTGGCCTCTGCCTGGCTCATCCAACCCCCACCTCTGACTCTGACCTTCACGTCGATCGCGTTTCTAAGGTCTCCGATGAGTAGGAGCGGCTCGAGGATCTTGTTCCTCGCCATCTCGATGGGTATGACCTCTAGTGGGACGTTGTTAACCCAAACTCTACCCTTCCCGGGCTTGATCGTTGCCACGGCTACGCTCGTCTTCCTCTTCCCCGACGACACGACTATCTTGTGCCCACTAGCCTCTTGCGAGCTCATTCAGTACCACCCCTCCAACCCAGGCTTTTAGCTACTTCCGCAACCGTTACAAACCTGCCCGAGAGCCTGCTAGCGTCGGCTTCCTCGAACCGGACAAAGTTCTGCCCCTGTAGCTCCTTGGGTATTCCCACAAACACTCTCAGGTTCCTGAAGGCGAGTCTGCCTTTCGGCTTATCCATTGGCAACATGCCCCTGATAGCCCTCTTGACTATTCCCACTGGCGTCCTAGGCCTCCTGATACCGCTCTTATATGGGTTGTAGTGGGTTCTTACGTTTAAAAGCAGCTTATAACCCTCCACGACCCTCCTCCTCTCACCGCTCAAGACGGCCTTCTCCGCGTTGACCACGTAGACCTTGTACCCCTCGAGCAGCCTCTTTGCTATGATGCTCGCCATTCTTCCTAGAATCAGCCCGCTCGCGTCCACTACTAGAACCCTGTCCTTCTCAGTCGTCTTTACCTCACCCAATAATCTTCACCCCACTGCCCTTCGGGTTCTCCTTGACTAGGTCGAGTATGTGTATTGCCCTACCACCGCTAGCCCGTATCTTTTCTACGGCCGCCTTAGAAAAGCTGAAAGAGGCTACTGTTACCGGGTGGTCTAGTCTACCCGCCGCGAGAACCTTCCCCGGCACCACCACCACGTCGCCTGGCTCAGTATACCTGTTGATCCTACTCAAATTGACCACTCTCCTACTTCTACGGGGTCTCGAGAGCTCTTCTGCGACCCTATCCCATATCGCTGCCCCGTACTTGTTTGCGGCTTTCCTCAGCTCGCTAATGGTCTTCCTCAACACTATGTTTGTCTTAGCCAGCTCCATACGGGACACCCTCGACTAGACTCTTCTTAAGCGCGTTAAGCTTGTCTTCAAGGGCTCTAGTTGCCTCTATTAGAATTCTCTTGGGGGTTAAAGAACCCGTCGACTCGAAGTACAGTATGTACTCGTCCTCCTTCCATGAGACCTTAATAGCCTCACTAGGGCAGACGGTCTCACATAACCTGCAGAGACTGCAGTCCAGTAACCTGGCCTCTTCGACTTTAACGGTGCCTTCCCTCTCTACAATGACCTGCTTGGGGCATATCTCAACACACTTCTTGCAACCCGGGTACCTGCACTTCTCTCCGTCTATGCTTATCTTTGCAATGTACTTGTGAGAAGCTACTGAGACAGGGCTCCACTTTATGTGCTCCCTACCCCTACCGAGCCTAGCATACGCCTCCAACTTGATCCGCTGGTTCTCTAGTAGCTGGACGATTGGTATCCTCTCGTACACAGGCCTGACGTCGGGGTCACCGGTGATAAGGTCACCGGCGTATAGGGTCTTAATACCCCCGGGAGTACCTTCCCCGCTCAACTCGAGTTTGACGAAACAGTCCTCCGAGAACACGCCTTTCTCTCCTGCTTCGCGACACTCTTCCGGTGGCTTGTACTTTTCAAGGGCTTTCTCGCTGGTCAGCGGTATTAGGCCTAGCCTGTGCGCGATGTACTCGTCGTAGAATACGCTACTGTTCTCCATGAAAACTACGTAGTCCACAGCCATTGTCGGTACTTCGGCTAAGATGGCTCTTCTTATGCTATTTAAGACATGTAGCTTTATACCTCTGACAAGCAACCTAACAGCGTTGCCTTCTCTCCGCAGGACTTCTATGTCCATAAACCTCGGACACCACTAGACTCTCCTACCTCTCCTACCGCCGGGCCTCCTTGTGGTATCGTGGGGTATCGGAGTCACGTCCTCGATCCTGCCTATGATAAAGCCGGCCCTCGCCAGGGCCCTAATCGCGGCCTGAGCACCTGGCCCAGGCGTCTTAGGGCCGTGTCCACCCGGTGCTCTCACTCTTATGTGTATTGCCGTTATACCCTTGTCCATTGCCTCGCCTGCAGCACGGCTGGCAGCGATCATGGCAGCGTAGGGGCTGGGCTTCTCTCTGTCGGCTTTGACGACCATCCCGCCACTCCACCTACTGACCGTCTCGGCCCCCGTGATATCTGTTATGTGGATTATCGTGTTGTTCATGCTACTGTAGATGTGGGCTAGACCCCACTTGAGCTCTCTACCGGCGAAGGACATTACCCACCACCAGCCTGTGCAGCCCTCGCCTTAAAGGGGCTCGTGGGAGCGTAATCCACGAGTTTCTCCTCGTCCAAGGTGACTAGGTAGCCAGGGGACCTGATCCTCCTCCCAGCTATAGCTATGTGCCCGTGGACTATAAGCTGGCGGGCTTCGTGAATTGTGCGAGCAAGCCCCTTCCTGTACACTATCGTCTGGAGCCGCCTCTCGAGGAGGTCCTCTGGCTTCAGCGCTAGGATGTCCTCCAACTTGGCGTTCTCCCGGATCACTCCGAGCTTGGCTAGCTTGTTAATGAGGATCTTCTCCTCCCTCTCGCGTACCTCTCTAGGTGCGGCTAGGAGCGACCTGGCTCTGTGCCTGATCCTCCTGACTAGGGTAGCTACTATCCAGAGTTCTCTCTTGTTCCTAAGACCATAAGTGCCTATGAGCTTCATCTCGTGCTCTAAGACGTCCCTCCTCCAGGGGTGCCTCGGACCCTCCCACTTTTTCCTTATCTTACGCGGGTCGCCCATCTGGACCGCCACCTACTACTTCTTCTGTTGCTGCTGGGCCTGCCTCTTCTTCCTCACACCCACAGTCATGCCCGTCCTGCCGGTGGTCCTCGTCCTCTGCCCTCTGACCTTAAGTCCTAGCGAGTGCCTAATACCCCTCCAGCTCTTTATCCTCTTCTCCCTCTCGATGTCTTCCTTCACGAAGAAGATCAGCTCGTTGCCGACCAGGTGGATGTTTCTCCCGGTCGCATAGTCCTTCCTCCTGTTGTACATCCAAGCCGGGATACCGTGCTTTTCTGGCGCGCTTATGACCGACTCTATCTTCTTGACCTCCTCTTCGGTGAGAAAGCCTATTCTCATGTCAGGGTTGAACCCCAAGACTCTCGAGACGCCTAGGGCAAAGTTAGGGCCGACGCCCTTTATCTCCGCTAGCCCGTGGACTAGTGATAAGTTTCCATCGACGTCGACGCCTGCTATCCTAACTATTGGTCTAAAGCTTCTCTCCATGCGTATCCCTTAAACCGTTTAAGCACGCCTAGAACCTTCAATTAAGTAAACTCTTTTTAAGTTTATGCCGCCTAAGGTCGTAGGCTTCTGCGCCGAGGATGCCACTCCGAGACTCCTCTACTCAACACTTTTAAAGAAGTTTACACCGAAATATTATAACTGAGCCGGGGTGCCCGAGCGGCCTAAGGGGCTGGCCTGGAGAGCCAGTGCCCCCTACGGGGTGCGCGGGTTCGAATCCCGCCCCCGGCGCTTGGGTTCTATGATACAAAAAAAGTTTGAGGTCCCGGTTCTACTGTGGGTTTACAACAGGGCGATCATGACTTTCACGAAGACAAATAGATAGGTTTTTAACTTTGGTAATTGAAGCCATAAAATGGTAGCAAACAAAGGGTGTCCGTATGAGCAAGAAGAAGGAGAAGAAGGAAGAGAAGAAGGAGGAAAAGAAGGCTGAGAAGAAGTAAGGTTTTTAACGCTTATGGCAGGACGCGGTTACCGGAATTAAAAACCCTTTTTTACAGCTCGATCTCCATCCAGATCTCGGGTGGAACCCTTAGCCTGATAAGTTGCTTCATTACCCTCTCGTCGGCGGCGATATAGAGTAGCCTCTTGTGGATTCTCATCTCCCACTTCTCGTACTTCTTCTTGCCCTCGCCGTGAGGTAGCTTGAGAGTCCTTATCGAGAGCCTCTTCGTGGGGAGGGGTATAGGCCCGGACAGCTTGACCCCCGTCTTCTTCGCTATGTCGACTATTCTCCCCGTGAAGTCGTTGAGCACGTCCACATTAGTACTCCAGACCTTTATCTTGACCATTCGAGGCGCTGACATAGCTGAAACCCTTAAAGCACTTGGTGATTTGTGAAAAAATCGTTCTTACTTCTTTATCTTGACCTCGGCCAGTTTAATGTCGGTGACTATGCCTATACCTATCGTCTTACCCATGTCTCTCATAGCGAACCTTCCAAGCTGTGGGAAGTCCGAGTACTTCTCTATCACTAGCGGCTTGATCGGCTTGAACCTCACTATAGCGTTGTCACCCTGCTTTATAAACTGCGGGTTCTTCTCCACTATTTGACCAGTCCTTGGGTCGAGCTTGCCGACGATCTCGGTTATCCTCGAGGCTACGCTGGCTGTGTGTACGTGAATGACTGGCGTGTAGCCAACGGCTATCGCTGTCGGGTGCCATATAATGAACACCCTAGCCGTGAACTCCTCGACTACCGACGGCGGGTTCTCCAAGTGCCCGGCAACGTCTCCTCTCCTAATGTCCTTTTTCTCGACGCCTCTAACGTTGAAACCGATGTTGTCGCCTGGCTCTGCCTTCTCGATCCTCATGTGGTGCGTCTCGATCGACCTGACCTCGCCGACGACCCCAGCTGGCATGAACACTACTTTGTCGCCTACTTTCAAGACGCCTGTCTCGACCCTACCAACCGGTACGACGCCCACACCGGAGATGTTGTAGACGTCCTGGATAGGTATCCTGAGAGGCTTGTCTATCGGCTTTGGCGGTGGCTGGAGCGTGTCGAGGACTTCCACCAGGGTCGGGCCATCATACCACGGCATGTTGGGCGAGCGCTCTATGAGGTTTTCACCTGTCCAGGCAGACACAGGGACGAACGGTACCTTGTCCGGGTTGTAGCCTAGGCCCTTGAGGAACTTGCCCACGGTCTCCTTGATCTGCAGGAACCTCTCCTTGCTGTAGGGCGGCTCGGTCGCGTCCATCTTGTTTACCGCGACGATCAGCTGGTCGATGCCCATCGTCTTGGCCAGGATCGCGTGCTCTCTTGTCTGGCCCTCGGGACTCATGCCGGCCTCGAACTCGCCCTTCCTCGCGCTCACCACTAGTATGGCCGCGTCAGCCTGGCTGGCGCCGGTGATCATGTTCTTCACGAAGTCTCTGTGGCCCGGAGCGTCGATGATCGTGAAGAAGTACTTCTTCGTCTCGAACTTCATGTAGGACAGCGCTATTGTTACTCCTCTCTCCCTCTCCTCTTTCATTCTGTCCATCAACCACGCGTACTTGAAGCTCTCCTTGCCCATCTTCTTGGCTTCCTCTTCGATCATCTGCATCGTCTTCTGGTCGAAGTAGCCTAGACGGTAGAGAATGTGCCCTACCATTGTGCTTTTGCCGTGGTCGACGTGCCCTATTATCACCAGGTTTAAGTGAGGCTTCTGGGGTACGCTCATATCGACCCTCTCCTGTAACCTAACGCACTGGGATTTAAATAAAAATGAGGTGTTTATAAAGCATTATGCTTGAACAGGGTTGAGAAGTAAAAGAAGCCAGACCTTATACTTCTACCTGCTGCTCAAGGCTATTCTCTCGATCTCGTCCTTCTTCTGTATCGCGTAGCTCCTGGGGTCGTTGGAGGCGGCCAGTATGATCTCCTCTGCGAGGGCTTCCTCTATGCTAATGGTGCTCCTGAACGCCTTAGAACGGGCTCCCTCGGTTATGTGCCTCAGGGCTAAGTCCACCCTGCGTAGCGGGGAGACGTCTACGGAGACGTGGTAGACTATACCGCCGTACATTATCCTAGTGGTCTCTTCACGGGGGGCCGCGTTCTCGATAGCCCTAACCAAGACCTGAATAGGGTTCTCCTTTGTCCTCAGGTATATCATGTCGAAAGCGGTCTTCACTATGTTGTACGCCAGGTGTTTCTTGCCCATGTTGTGTCCAGGTCTCATGATCTTGTTTATCAGCCTCTCGACTATCGGCACCTCGGCCTTTCCGAACCTCTTGTGCTCGTGCCGCCCCCCTGTGTGAGGCAGGTACACCGGTTTAAGGGATATGTACCTCTTCAGGCTTGGGTCTCTGACGACCACCCCGTCGTAGCTCCACTTACCGAACAGCTTAATCTCCGGCACCTCTAACCCAGCAGTACCGCTCAACTTGAGCACCTGAAGGGATTGGATAGTCAAACTGGTCTTTTAAATCTCAGTCTCTCCGCGAAAAGATTGCTGGAGATGTCCCGTAGAAGTCCCTCGCTGTCGGCATGCTAGGTTTAAAACTAGGTT